>CALRZK010000063.1:0-9463 GCA_943372615.1 Bradyrhizobium ivorense
CTTCGCGCCGGATGGCAGTGCGTCATAGCTGCGGTTCAAGCCGATGACATGACCGCCGATGCGCGCCTGCCGGCCGCCGACTTCAGCCGGCACGATATTCATGCCGGGTGAACCGATGAAATAGCCGACGAATGTATGGGCGGGCTTGTCGAACAGCTCTTGCGGCGTGCCGGATTGCACGACGCGGCCGTCATGCATCACCACCACCGTATCGGCAAAGGTCAGTGCCTCGGTCTGGTCGTGGGTCACATAGATCATGGTGAGATCGAGCGCGCGATGCAGCGCCTTCAGTTTTGAGCGCAGCTCCCATTTCAGCGCGGGATCGATCACCGTCAGCGGCTCGTCGAACAGCACGGCCGCCACGTCGCTGCGCACGAGGCCACGGCCGAGCGAGATCTTCTGCTTGGCATCCGCCGTCAGCCGCGTTGCCTTGCGGTTCAGATACGGCGTGAGATCGAGCAACTCGCCGATCTCGGCGACGCGGGCATCGATCTGCGGCTTCGGCATGCCGCGATTCTTGAGCGGGAAAGCGAGGTTCTCGCCCACCGTCATCGTGTCGTAGATGACCGGAAACTGGAACACCTGGGCGATGTTGCGCTTCTGGGTCGGCAGCGGGGTGACGTCATTGCCGTCGAACAGGATTTGGCCGCGGGTCGGCGTGACGATGCCGGAGATCATGTTGAGCAGCGTGGTCTTGCCGCAGCCAGAGGGCCCGAGCAGCGCATAGGCGCCGCCCTGCCGCCAGGTCATGGAGATCGGCTTGAGCGCAAACGATTCCGGATCGGCATCATTGCCGCTATAGGATTGCGCGAGATCGACGAGATCGATGCGGGCCATGCGGTGCTCCTACATCGCCGGGGCAGCGACCAGACGGTCGCCTGAGTCGAAGACGAAGATGTTGGCGGGATCGATGACGGCATCGAGCTTGTCGCCAGGCACGAATTCGTGGATGCCCTGCAGCACCGACACCCAATCAGAAGCGCCGTGCTTCACATGGACAAAGCTCTCCGAGCCGGTGATTTCGGTCACCGTCACTTCGGCGGGAAAAACATGGCGGCCGGCAGCGGCATTGCCGACACCGAGCTGGTGGGCGCGGAAGCCGATACGGTAGCCCCCATCGGGCAGAGACGCATAGAGCCCGCTCGCGGGCGCAGTGACGCCGCCGGCATATTGCACGCTGTCGCCGCGTTTCTCGATACCCACCGAATTGAGCGGCGGATCGGAGAACACTTCGGCGACCATCAATGTATCCGGCTTGCGATAGACCTTTGGCGTTTCGCCTAATTGCAGCACCTCGCCTTCCCATAGGCAGGCGGTGCGGCCGCCGAGCAGCAATGCTTCGGACGGCTCCGTCGTCGCATAGACGAAGATCGCGCCGGACGCCTCGAAAATTTTCGGCAGTTCGGTGCGCAGCTCCTCGCGGAGCTTGTAATCGAGATTGGCGAGCGGCTCGTCGAGCAGCACGAGATCGGCGCCCTTCACCAGTGCGCGGGCAATCGCGGTACGCTGCTGCTGTCCGCCGGAGAGCTGCAGCGGCGTGCGGTTAAGATAGGGCTCGAGCTTGAGCAGCGCAGCGGCCTCGCGCACGCGCGTCTCGATCTCCGCCTTCGGCTTGCCCTGCACGCGCAGCGGCGAGGCGATGTTCTCATAGACCGTGAAAGACGGGTAATTGATGAATTGCTGATAGACCATCGCCACGGAGCGCTTGCGGATGTCGATGCCAGTGACGTCCTTGCCATCGACGAACACGCGGCCCTGCGCGGGTTTGTCGAGCCCGGCGAGCAGCCGCATGATCGAGGTCTTGCCGGCCAGTGTCGGCCCGAGCAGAACGCTGAGGCTACCGCGTTCCAAGGTCAGCGAGACATCGCGGATGGTCGTGACGCCATCCACCATCTGCGAGACGTGATCCAGCGTGACGCTCATGCGCGCGCCCCCGCTGGCGCGGCGGCGCCTTCGTCACGATGAGCAGAGAGCCACGCATCGAGCGCCACGATCTCCTCCCCAGACAATCGCAGGCCGAGTTTCGAGCGCCGCCAGACGATATCCTCGGCGCTCACGGCCCATTCACGCGCCATCAGATAGCGCACTTCGCGTTCGGTCAATGTGGCACCGAAGTCGCGGCCGAGGTCATCAGCAGATTTCGCATTCGCGAGAAGTTTTGCAGCGCGGGTACCGTAAGCATGCACCAGACGGCTCGCATGCGACTGCGTGAGAAACGGATAATCGCGCCTGATCTCGGCGATCAGCGCATCCACCGACGATACATCGAAATCACCGCCGGGGAGCGGTGCGTCCGCAGTCCAGCCTTCTTTCGCTTTGTCGCCCTTGAGATATGGCGCCAGCTTCTGCAACGCTTCCTCAGCGAGACGGCGATAAGTGGTGATCTTGCCGCCATAGATCGACAGCAGCGGCGCGTCTCCGGGTAGATCGAGCTCGAACACATAATCGCGCGTCGCCGCCTTGGCATCGCTGGCGCCGTCATCATAGAGCGGGCGGACGCCGGAATAGGTCCAGACCACATCATCGGCGAGCACGGGCCTTGCAAAATATTCGCTGACCGAGCTGCAGAGATAGGCGATCTCGTCCGGCGTGATTTTCACATCCGCGGGGTCGCCATGATAATCGACATCCGTGGTGCCGATCAGCGTAAAGTCGTTCTGATACGGAATCGCGAAGACGATGCGGCCATCGGCGTTCTGGAAGATATAGGCGCGGTCGTGATCATAGAGTTTTGGCACGATGATGTGCGAGCCCTGCACGAGGCGGACTTTTGCCTTTGCATTCACGCCGGCGCCGGAATTCAGCACATTCTCCACCCAGGGCCCGCCGGCATTCACCAGTGTTCGCGCGCTGATGGTCTCGCGTTCATGGGTGAGTACATTTTCGACAGTGACCTGCCAGATGCCATCGGCCTGACGAATCTCGACGGCACGGCTACGGGTGCGGATCTCGGCGCCGCGATCGGCGGCATCACGCGCGGTCAGCACCACAAGGCGCGCGTCATCGACGCTGCAGTCCGAATATTCGAACCCGCGCGTGAAGCGCCCGGGGGCGAGCGGCTTGCCGGTCTCATCCGTGGTGAGATTCAGCGTGCGCGTGGCCGGAAGTAATTTGCGACCACCGAGGTGATCGTAGAGGAACAGGCCGATACGCAGGAGCCAGGCCGGCCGCAGCCCGGCGTGATGCGGCAGCACGAAGCGCAGCGGGCGGATGATATGCGGCGCCATCGCCCACAGCACCTCGCGCTCCAGCAGCGCGTGGCGGACCAGCTTGAAATCGTAATATTCGAGATAGCGCAGGCCGCCATGGATCAGCTTGGTGGACCAGCTCGAGGTCCCCGACGCCAGATCTTTCATCTCACAGAGAAACACGGAATTGCCGCGGCCGACCGCATCGCGGGCGATACCGCAACCGTTCACACCGCCACCAATGATTGCGAGGTCGTAGATCTGACCCACCCGGCTTCCCCTCTGCGCCATCAGTCTGGCGCCTCACTTGGACGCGCCACCTTCGCTTTCAGCGATTTGGCTTTCGTTTTAAATTAAAACACAAGAGAAAGCGAAAGCAATGGGGTTAAAAGTCGTCATCAGGAGAAAATACACTCGTTATACGAGTAATTTGCAACCGAAGGGCAAGCCGAGCCTTAGCCCTCTTCCGCCTCATCCTCCGCCCCCGGCAGGGCCTCAATGACCTTCACGCCACGGCTATTGCAGATCTCCTGCAAGGCTGGCGGAAGGGCCGTGTCGGTCACGAAAGTGTGGATCTGGCTGAGATGGGCGATGCGGACTGCTGCGCTTCGGCGCAGCTTGGTGGAGTCACACACCAGCATCACGCTGCGCGCATTGGCGATGATCGCCTGTGCCGCCTGCACCTCGCGATAGTCGAAATCGAGCAGCGCGCCCTCCTCGTCGATCGCCGAAGCGCCGATGATGGCGTAATCGACCTTGAACTGGCCGATCAGCTTGATGGCCGTCGAGCCTGTCACCGCGCCATCGGCCCGGCGCACGGTGCCGCCGGCGACCACCACCTCGATATGCGGATGCCGATACAGCATCATCGCCACATTGAGATTGTTGGTGATGACCAGCAGGTTCTCATGATTGGTCAGCGCCGCCGCGACTTCCTCGGTGGTGGTGCCGATATTGATGAACAGTGACGATCCATTGGGAATCTGGGCAGCAGCGGCGGCACCAATCGCCTTCTTTTCCTCCGCAGCGACGAAGCGGCGAGCCTCGTAAGCAAGGTTTTCCGTGCCCGATGCGACGATGGCGCCGCCGTGAATCCGCGTCAGCAGTCGCTGCTCGCAGAGATCGTTGAGGTCCTTGCGGATGGTCTGCGCCGAAACTTCGAAGCGGCGCACGAGATCATCGACCATCACGCGACCGAAAGCGCGCGCGTGATTGAGGATTTCGGATTGGCGATGGGGAAGCGCAACAGTCACATCAACACCTCGTGGAGCTTGTCCATGGTGCTGATGTTGACCGCCAAGGTCAACGGAAGACGGTCGCCAGCAAAGCCGGCGACAATTTCATCGAAGCGTCACGCTTTATGCGGCAGTCGCCGTGTCAGGCGCGCCTTGCGGTGCGCCCTGAGCAAACTGGAAGGCGGCCCGCTCAGCTTCACGCGCATTGCGGAAGATCTGGCCATCCATTCCGTTGAAACGGTGAGAAGCGGCAAAAAAGCGGAAGCCGTCGGGATCGCGAACCACGATACCGGCTGCCTGCGACGAGACTTCGATAATGTAGGTGTCTGACATGGCGGCCCCTTTCGCGATACGCAAAGCATATTCCGGGCCACTAACTGGAACGGCGGTAAATCGTTCCCGCCGCCATTTAGAATTCCTATGCCGTGATTGTCGCATCCGGCTTATTGATCACCTGCGGACGGCCGCCTTCATCGATGGAGACGAAGGTGAAATTGCCGTCCGTGACGAGAATCGGAGCGTTTTCATTGCGGCGAAGCACCCAGGCCTCGATATGCAGGGTCAGCGAGGTGCGGCCGATGCGCACCGGATTGGCGTGCACGGACACGACATCGCCCACATGCACGGGCTTGCGGAAGGTCATCGCCTCAATGGCGACCGTCACGGTGCGCGTCTTGGCGATCTTGGCCGCGGCCATGCCGCCGCCAAGATCCATCTGGCTGAGCAGCCAGCCGCCAAAAATATCGCCATTGGCATTGGTATCAGCCGGCATCGCCACCGTGCGGATGGTGAGATCGCCCGTAGGCTCGGTGCCGAGGCCGGTGGGCTGGGTCATTGATTCAGTCATAGGCAATCCCTGCCGGAAATCGAGTCAGAAAGAAACAGATTTTCAGCGATCAGAATCATCTTGCTGGCGCAGCTTCACGAAACTCAGGGCGACGCACAGCCACGCCAATAGCCAGAGGAACAGAGCACTGCGGACATCAAGCGTCGTGATCATGAACACCAGCGCCAGCAAGGTGAGCGGCAAGGCACCAAAACGAATGTTGCTCTGGCCCTTCCAGTAGGCAACCACTACAGGAAGGAACAGAAGCACCAGCGACGAGATGGCAGCCCAGTTGCTGTCGCAGTGAACAGCGTAGTATTGCAGCTGCGCGATCCAGTTATCGACCGCTGCGATCATGGCAGACCGTCAAGACGTGATCATGTGAATGTCTCCCAGCCTTCGTCCGGCGCAAACCGGTCGCCATATTTGGCTGCCAGTGTGCGCAGTGTGGCTGCGACATTGTCGGGGCCGCGGGAACGGGCATAGTGCAGCGGACCACCCCGGAACGGGGCATAGCCGGTGCCAAAAATCATGGCGCCGTCCACCACATCGGCATCGTCCACGATGCCTTCGCGCAGGCAGGCGACGCAGACATTGGAGATCGGCAGCACCAGGCGGTCGATCATCTCCTGCGACGGCCGCGCGGTAGCGGCGGCTGCCGAGCTCTTCTCAGCCTTGCCATCCTTCCAGGTGTAGAAACCCTTGCCGGTCTTCTTGCCGAGCTCGCCGCGATTGACCTTTTCGCGCAGCCACGCAGGCGTGGGTGGCAGCAGGTCGCCGAATTTCGAGCGCAGCATGTCGCCAACGGCCATGCAGATATCGAGACCGACCTGATCGGCGAGCTCGATCGGGCCCATGGGCATGCCGAACTGCTCGGCGGCGGCATCGATGGTTTCCTTGTCGACTTTCTCGTCGAGCAACATCATCGCCTCGAGCATGTAAGGCGTGAGCGCGCGATTGACGAGGAAGCCCGGCGACGATTTCACCGGCAACGGCAGGCGATCGATGGCGCCGACAAAGGCGGTGGCCCGCTTCAGCATATCCTGATCGACGCCGTCATGGCTGACGACTTCGACGAGTTGCAGGCGCGACACCGGATTGAAGAAGTGCAGGCCGAGCAGCCGCTCCGGCCGCGCCAGCGAGCTGCGCAGGTCCTGCAGCGGAATGCTCGACGTGTTGGTGGCGAGGATCGCGTCGGGCTTCATGCGCGGCTCCAAGTCGGCATAGACCTTCTGCTTGAGATCGAGTTTTTCCGGCACCGCCTCGATGATGAGGTCGGCATTGCGCGCGCCCTCGCCGTCGAGATCGGGGATCAGGCGATCCAGCGTGTCGCGCTGATCGGTGCGCTTGCGGACGATCTTTGCATAGAGATCGGCGGCACGCTTGATGGCGCCAGCCAGCGGCTCGGCCTTCATGTCCGCCAGCGTGACGCGCAGTCCCTGATGGGCGCACCATGCGGCGATGTCGCCGCCCATGGCTCCGGCGCCGATGACATGAACATGCTTGATAGCGCCATCGCCCTCGCCGGCGAGTTTCTTCATCGCCTCGCGCAGGAAGAAGACGCGGATCAGGTTCTGCGCCGTCGTCGTCACCATCAGCCGCGCGAAGGAGCGCTGCTCGGCCTTGAGCATCGCGGGACGATCGCCGCCATGCTTCTCCCACAGATCGATCAATGCATAGGGCGCGGGATAATGTTCGCGCGGCGCCTGCTTCGAAGCTTCGGCCACCATACGCGAGGCAAGAATGCCGCGAACCGGAGAGAAGTTGAGCAGCGGGATCAGCGGCGACGGTTTTGCGCGCTTGAGGCGGCCGAACACGGCGTCCTTCACCGCATTGCGGACATGACGCTCTTCGGTAACGTCATCGACCAGGCCGATAGCCTTCGCCTTGCGCGCATCGATCGTCTTGCCGGTGAGCATCATCGGCATCGCCTGCAGCGGCGAGACCAGATGCGTGAAGCGCGCGGTGCCGCCGAGGCCGGGATGCAAGCCGAGCATCACTTCCGGGAAACCGAAACGCGCGCCATCGATGGCGATGCGCATCTGGCAAGCCAGCGCGATTTCGAGACCGCCACCGAGACAGAAGCCGTGGATGACCGCGACGGTCGGGATTTTCAGCGCTTCGAAGCGATCGACCACCGCATGGGCACGTGCGATCTGCGCCTCGATGGCACCGGCATCGCTGCCGCGGAATTCATTGATGTCGGCGCCGGCGATGAAGCCGGAGGTCTTTGCGGAACGGATGACGATGCCGGTGGGGCGCTGGGCTTCCAGCGCCGTCAGCACCATGTCGAATTCGAGCAGCACTTGCTCCGACAATGTATTGGCGCTGGCATCGGCACGGTCGAACAGCAGCCACGCCACGCCATCGGCGTCACGGGTGAGCTTGAAATTGCGATAGGTGTCGCTGCCATCGGGAGTAGGCCCGAGTTCGAGCGTGCGGTCCTTGAGGGCGTCCAAAATTCTGCTTTCCATGACGCGCCTCACACCGTCTCGATCAACATCGCACCGCCGAGCCCGCCACCGATACATTCGGTGGCGATGCCCCGCCTTGTGCCGAGCCGCTTCATCGCATTGACGAGATGCAGCACGATGCGGTTGCCGGACGTGCCGACGGGATGGCCGAGGCTGATCGCGCCGCCATCGACATTCAATTTTGCATGATCGATCTCGCCGGCCGCGCCGTCGAGGCCCAGCACTTCGCGGCAGAACTGTTCGTCCTTCCACGCGGCGAGGCAGCCGAGCACCTGCGTGGCAAAAGCCTCGTTCAGCTCCCAGGTCTCGATGTCGTGGATGGTCATGTTGTTGCGCTTGAGCAGGTCATGGGACGACAGCACCGGGCCGAGGCCCATGATCGAGGGATCAAGCGCCGACCACTGGCTGTCGAGGATGACAGCTTTTGGCGTCAGCTTGTGTTTTACGACGGCTTCCTCAGAAGCGAGGATGACCCAGGATGCGCCGTCGGTAATCTGGCTGGAATTGCCGGCGGTGACCTGGCCCCATGGGCGCTCGAACACAGGCTTCAGCATCGCCAGCTTGTCGGCGGAGGAATCCGGCCGCACGCCATCATCGTGATCGTAGAACTTGCCCCTGCGGTCGAAGGCGGTTTCCACTTCGCCCTTCAGCCAACCATTTTCCTGCGCACGTGCGAGGCGCTTGTGGCTCTCGCTGGCATAGGCATCGGCCTGCAGGCGCGTAATACCGAACAGATGCCCGACCTTTTCGGCAGTCTGGCCCATATTGAGATCGGTGATGGGATCGGTGAGGCCGCGCTCGAGGCCGATCACCGGTTTGAAGTAAGCCGGACGCGCCTTGGCAAACGCTGCAAGTTTGGCGAGCGGCCCCTTGGCCATTGCGAGACCAGCGAACCAGCGCACGCCGTTCTGCGGCCACACCAGCGGCGCGTGGCTGAGCGCTTCCGCGCCACCGGCGAGGATGAGATCGGCATTGCCTTCGCGGATATAGCGATAGCCGGTGTCGATCGACTGCATGCCGGAGCCGCAATTGATCTGCACGGTGAAGGCCACCATGCGCTCGCCCATGCCGAGCCGGAGCGCGGCGACGCGGGCGGGGTTCATTTCATCCGCGATGACATTGACGCAGCCAAGGATCACCTGATCGAAGGCGTCGGGCGCAAAGGGCTGCCGCGCCAGCAGCGGGCGGCCGCATTGCACGGCGAGATCAACGGGGGTGAACGGGCCAGGGCCACTGCGCGCCTTCAGAAACGGCGTGCGGCTGCCGTCGACGATATAGACTGGTCTTGCCATCAGGATGCTGCTCGTTGCTCACCAAGGTCCTGGAAGAATTGATGCACGTTACCGGACTTGGCTGCCAGCGGCGATAGATCTTCCGGTGCAAAATCATCGACTTCGATCACCAGCTTGACGGCTTCGCGCGCTGCTTCCAGCCGTTCGCCTTCCGCCTGGGTGATCACGCCCTGTGCCGCGGCCTGCTTCCAGTCTTTCAGTTTCGCGGTTCGGATGCGCCTGGCAATATCGTCGGTCGATGACACCAGCTTGAACGCCCTTTCCAGGCGCCCCAGCGGACCGTCATCGTCCACAAATGCAAGATCCGGCGTCAGGCGATCACGCGTGGCCGATGGCTCCAGGATCATCTGGGCGCAGAGATGCACCACACGATCCGACGGGCCAAGCACGGACGCGCCGAACGGTTGCACGACGATTTTCAGGATCGCGGCGACAAAACGGTTCGGCA
>CALRZK010000064.1:0-9426 GCA_943372615.1 Bradyrhizobium ivorense
GGCCTGGGCCGGTGGCCTGCCTGCGGACGCTCCGCCACGGCCGGGGACGCCGGAATATGAGGCTTACGCGGCGAAACAGCGTGAGCATCAGCAAGGCGACGCCACCCGCGGCCCCGATCCGTCGACCTCGCCTTCGGCCGAGGCGATTCGTTGACCTCACCAGGTTCGGCTTCGATCTCTAACAGCTAGCAGATCAGTCAGTCCACCATCGGATCGATGGACGCCTCCATCACCGCATCACCAAACGACTCAGCAAAAAATAAGAAACGATGGGCCAGGTCGTGACAACCCAGACTCCACCGAGAATGTGTGGGAGACGCAACCAGTTCACGAAGACGAAAAGTGAGAATGAACTGAAAATCGCTCCAATAGCCAGTACAACCACGAACTTTGCTATCGTCTCCCTGTGCTCCGATCGGACGGAGAACGAGTAATAATAGTGCATTAGATAGTTCACTATCGCAGAGAAAACATACGCCAGCGCAGAAGCCCAAGCGACATCCACACTGGCACCGACCAGAATTTCCAGAATGCCGAGATAAACGGCAGCTGAAATTCCGCCGCTGATCAAGAACCTGACGAAATTCGAGTTCAAATAGATTCTCTGCTGTTTCACGACTACTGAACGCTCGTGCTCCACTTTTTGGCTGATAGATCAAGCCTGCAAAGACCATCGAGCACACCATGTGCGCTCGCATAGTTCATCACGCGCTGATTATAGTCGGCTTTCCAAGGATATCCGAACACCCAATCCGGCGGATTGAACGATGCAATTCCATTCAGGGTCGGTATCTGAACGAACTGGGCGATCAACATCGCGCTTACATTGTGGGCGTAGTAGCCATTTATCCATTCGTTGAAACCCGTCATCTTCTCCTGATCATCCCACGCCGTGACATAGAACGACTTGCACTGCAACGGAGGCGCCGGAATCCGCGCTATCCGCTCAAGCTCGACCTTTCGTTCGAGACCTAGATAAGGTTCGTTGATTTCAGCAATGAAGAGCACAAAAACGATGAGCGCAGGAGCGTAGAACTTCTCCCACTTGGTCGATGCAAGAAGCTCGACCGCTAGAACCACAACCGGAAACGCAAGCAACAATTGATACGCAAGAACGACATTCAGCGCCTTGGCGCCAGGAACGACATGATAGACAAGCCACCAGAGGCTCGGCCCTCCGAAGCTCAATGTGGTGAGCCAACTTGCCGTCGTCGCGATCCAAAAAATCCGCAACGAAAGCTGAGGGCCCGCAACGCGCTTCAAGAGATAAATCCCACTGGCACAATAGAGAAAGAACAAGGCGGGATTGAACCCCGTATTGTAGTATTCCCCGCCGCTAGGTGCATAATTCGTGTTGATTGCCCTCAGAACCGCGACATACAACTTGCCGAACACGAAGTTAACATCGCCAACCTGCATGACGGAGGAAATCTTCGGCAAATTGGCTGAGACACTTGCGTAAGACCTGACTCCCGTCTCCATAGATTTGGGCCAATACACCGAGATAAATGGCAGCAACGCGAGGAGGCCGATCACCACCACCGCAAGGACAACCGCCGGAGATCGCACCAGGTTCGAGATCAGTTCACGCGCGTATGCAGGACGATACACCACATAAACGACTGCAACGAACATATAGAGATACGCGAAGAACCAAGCCATGTAGAAGCACGTCAGGCACCACAGCCCTAGCCCAACAGCTGTTAGACCTCCCCAGACCAAACTTGCACGCTTATCGTTCGACCAGAAAGCGGCGACAGCCTTCTGCAAGGCCAGACCAAGCCAAGGAGCGAATGCAACGGTCTCTAGCTGGAGACGTTGACTATGTGACGTCATACCGTTGCTAGCCGTAAAGATGACGGCAGCAACCACTGCCCAGCCGAAGGGCCACCGCGCCATCCGACGGCCGTAAACATACATTCCGACGAAGCCAATAGCCTTGAGTGCAAGACTGGCAAAATGTGTCGCAACAAACACATCGAAGCCCATCGCACGAAACGGCGAATAGAGGATGCCCACAAGAAAATACGCGTCGGTTTGAGCGATCGTCCTTGTATACGGATAGAAATAGCCAACCTCGCTCCAGGAGGTTCCTCCCCGAAAGAACGAGAACCAGTGCTCCAGTATTGTAGCAAGAATGACTGCGTCATAGCGGTCCCCTGGGAGGACAGCAAAACCAGATTGAATCGCACGCCAGTCGAGAAAAACGACCAGCGCCACGCATATCCCCGAAAGGAGCAAAATTCGCAACGCCCTCATCGAATGCTACTCCGCTCCGGATTTCGCGCCTGACAACTTTTGACCGAGAACGCGCTTTGCCAACGGAATCGAAGGTACCGCTCGAGAATCATGGCCAAGAAAGCTCAATATGAGATTGAGACCCGCCAACAAGGGCAGCGCCGCAATCATCACCGTGCCGGCGCTGGTTAGTTCACCAGTTAGATTCGAGCTAACGAATTTATAGGCACCGAACAACGCACCGAATCCAAAAAGCACCAGCCCGACAGGCAGCTCGATGGACGCGATCGATAAATCTCGCAAGTAATAATTGTAAAATAATCTTTTACCGAGATTACGCAGGCTGGCTGACAGAAACGGAAAGAATATTTTCTTCACATCTAGTCCGCTGATTTCTGAGCCATAGACAGCCTGCATGGGAACATCGGCGACAACCGCACGGATGCTCCCAAGTCGAAACAACATATCTGACTCGAAGAAATAGCGCTCCGCAAGCTTATCCAATGGCAGGCGCTCGAGCGCGGCGCGATTGATTGCCGTGTATCCGTTCGAGGGATCGAAAACATCCCAGTATCCGCTCGCCAGCTTGGTCAGGAACGACAGACCTGCGTTGCCGAAGACTCGCAGTGGCGGCATCCCTCGCGTATCAGTCAGATCAAAGAAGCGATTCCCCTTCGTGTAATCGGCTTCTTGCGCGACAAGTGGGCGCACGAAGACCGGTACAAGAGTGGGATCCATCTGGCCGTCGCCATCTATCTTCACGACAATATCCATGCCGTCCCGCAACGCGGCTCGATATCCAGCGATCGTCGCGCCGCCCACTCCGCGATTTTGGGCATTGCGAACAACGTGAACCCTACTGTCACTGGAGCGCTTCTCGACAAATGAGCCACTCTGTTCCGGACATTTGTCATCGACAACGTAAATGCGTTCCACCTCGGAGCCGATTTTCGATAGCACGTCGAGAATATGGGCCGTTACTTTATAGGAAGGTATAACGACCGCGATCCTGGCCATTGCTCTCAACTTTCGAATTGGTCTTTCATTGCGACAAACCTCTCCCGAGAAAGGTCCCAAGGCTCGTCGCATGGAGGAATACGCACTTAGCGTCAGTTCGTAAACACCACCGTCTTCTTGCCGTTGAGGATCACGCGATCCTCGAGATGATAGCGCACGGCGCGCGCGAGCACGCGGCGCTCGATGTCGCGACCCTTGCGGACGAGGTCTTCCGGCGAATCGCGGTGGCTGATGCGCTCGACGTCCTGCTCGATGATCGGACCTTCATCGAGATCGCTGGTGACGTAATGGGCGGTCGCGCCGATCAGTTTGACGCCGCGCGCATGGGCCTGGTGATAGGGCCGCGCGCCCTTGAAGCCGGGCAGGAACGAGTGGTGGATGTTGATGCACATCCCTGAGAGCTTTGCCGACATGTCGTCCGACAGGATCTGCATGTAGCGTGCGAGAACCACGAGTTCGGACTTGGTCTCGTTCACCAGATCCCAGATCGCGGCTTCCTGCTCGCGCTTGGTCTCCTTGGTGATGGGCAGATGATGGAACGGGATGTCGCCGAAATCGATGCCACTATAGGTCTCGCGCGGATGGTTGGAGACGATGGCGGTCGGGATCATTTCGAGTTCGCCGGTGCGCCAGCGATACAGCAGATCGACCAGGCAGTGATCGGACTTCGAGGCCAGGATCATGACGCGGCGCTTGGTCTCCTGATCGCGCATCAGCCAGGCCATCTTGAAACGCTCGGCGATGGCGCCGAAGCCGGTCTGCAGCGCGCCGAGATCGACATTCACATCCGCCGCGTTGAACACCACGCGCATGAAGAACACGCCGGTCTCGTTTTCGTTGAACTGCTGGGCATCGACAATGTTCTGGCCGTTATGGGCGAGAAAGGTCGAGACGGCCGAGACAATTCCGGGGCGGTCCGGGCAGGACAGGGTCAGGACGAAGTGATGCGACATGATGGACTACTGTCTTGAGATTCAGAGGAAATTTTGCCCTCCTCTATCATCCCGCCCGGTCTTGCGCCAATCCAATTGCGCGCTGCAATATCAGGGCAGCAATGAAAGGATGCCTCTATGGCTGAGCGACTGGACGGCAACCGCATCCTGATCCTGGAAACCCGCGAAGAGGCGCAATTCTCCAGACTTCTCAAGGAGAAAGGCGCCGATGTGCTGCAGTGCCCGATGTTCACCATCGAGGACGCGCCGGACCCGAAACCGGTGCTGGACTGGGTTGCCCGTTTCACCGCTAACCCCTTCGACGATCTGGTCTTAATGACCGGCGAAGGCCTCCGGCGCATCCTCAAACTGGTGCGGCAACACGGTGGCGACACAGAGATGGTTGAGGCAATCGGCCAATCGCGAAAATTTGCGCGCGGACCGAAGCCCGGCAAGGCGCTGCGGGAGATCGGCCTAGCACCGGACGTGACGACGGAGAAGCCGACCTCGGAAGGGATCGCTGAGATGCTGGCCACCTATGACCTGAAAGGACGCCGGCTCGGGCTGCAGCTCTATCCCGAGAAAGATCACTCGGCGCTGATCGGCGCCATCGCCGCGCAAGGCGCCGAGGTCGATACCGTCCTGCCCTACATCTACGATTCCAAAGCCGCCGATACCAACATCCTCGCCGCGATCGACGAGATGGAGAACGGGCGTATCGATGCGATCGCGCTGACGAGTTCGGGTCAGGTGCGACGTCTCGTCGATGCCGCGCGCGCGCATGGACGCGAGGCGCAATTGCGCAACGCACTTGCGAAGACGCCGATCGCATCGGTCGGCCCTGTCGTATCAGACGAATTGCAGGCCTATGGTTTCACCGCATCGATCACGCCGGCCGAGGATGCATTCTTCATGCGGCCGCTGATCTCCGCCATGTCCACTGCGCTTGCGCGCAAGGCGGCAAGCTGACTTGACGCATCGGCTGAGCCCGACATGATGCCCGTCCAAGACAAGAAGAACGGGTGGACATGCAATGCCGAAACTCCCGCTATCAGATTTGCGCGTGGTGGAAATTGGATCCGGCGATCAGCTGGGATACTGCGGCAAGCTGTTTTCCGATTTCGGCGCGGAGGTCATCAAGATCGAGCCCCCCGGCGGCGATCCGATGCGGCAGCATGCGCCGCTGGTGGATGCCGGCAATGGCAAAAGCGAGAGTGGTGTTTTTGCCTGGCTGAATACGAACAAGCATAGCGTCATTGCCGATCTCGAAAACGCAGCGGATGTCATGCATCTCAAGACGCTGCTGTTAAGCTGCGATCTCTTGCTCGACGCACGGCCACCGTCGATCATTCCCACATCGCTGCTCAATCACGATGACCTGCGCCGGGACAATCCCGGCCTCGCCATCACCGCCATCTCCTGGTTCGGCGAGAACGGGCTCTATTCGGATTTTCACGCCACCGATTCCATCTGCCGCGCACTCGCCGGCTGCGTGAAAAAATGGTCGGCGCCAAGGAAGGCCCGCCGGTGCTACCGCGTGACGGGCATATCGCTGTGATGACCGCCCTCACCGCTTTCATTCCAACACTCGCCGGTCTCTATGATCGCCAGCGCGGCGCGCGGCGTTTTGCAGTGAGCGCGCATGCAGCGATGCTGCATATCAGCGAATTCGACACCGGCCTCGCATTGGAGCAGGGTTTTACGCGCCCGCGAACGGCACTGAACCGTTTCGGCCGCGGCTACCCCGTCGGCAATTTTCCAACCAAGGATGGCTGGCTCGGCGTCACCGTCGTGACCCCGGCGCAATGGGCAGCCTTTTGCGGGATGCTCGGCCTGCCTGAACTGGAGAAAGAAGCCAAGTTCACAGACGGCCTCGCGCGCTCGGTGAATTCCGCAGAGCTTGCCGCCATCTTCCAGCCGATCCTGCTGCAGAAGACCGCGCAGGACTGGTTCGAGATGGGCATCGACCTGCGCATTCCGCTCGCTGTGGTGCCGAGCATGGAAGAACTCTTGCGCCAGCAATATTATCGCGATCGCGGCGCCTTTGCGGACGTGACCATCGGCAGCGGCTCGTTCGAAGCGCCGGTGCTCCCCCAGCGCCTCACCGGCTCGATGCCGCTGGCGAACGGCAATGCGCCCCTCGCCGGCAGCGATGATATCGCGAGTTTCAAGGAGCATGATCGCGTGGCGACACGACAGGCGACGCCCGACGATCCGTTGCCATTAAAGGGCCTGCGCATCGTCGATCTCACCATGGGCTGGGCCGGCCCCACGGCGACGCGGCAGATGGGCGATCTCGGTGCTGACGTGATCAAGGTGGAGTCCTGCCAGTATCCCGACTGGTTTCGCGGCACCGATCCGCGCGGGCCCTATCATCCCGAGCGCACTTACGAAAAGGTCTACTGGTTCCAGCAGATGAACCGCAACAAGCGCGGCATCACGCTGGACCTCACCAATCCCAAAGGCCTCGCGCTGCTCAAGCGGCTGATCGAAGGCGCCGATGCTGTCATCGACAACTATGCTGCGGATGTGATGCCACGGCTCGGCCTCGATCCCGCGTCGCTGCGAAAACTCAATCCAAAACTCGTTGTCGTCACCATGCCGGCCTTCGGCATGACGGGCGCATGGAGCGGCGTACGCGCTTATGGCTCGACGCTCGAACAGGCGTCGGGCCTTCCCTCGGTCACCGGCCGCGAAGGCGATCCGCCGACCATGGTGCACACCGCGCTCGGCGATCCCTATGGCGGCGTAAGTGCAGCGGCGGCGTTGATGATCGGCTTCATGCATCAGAAGCGCAGCGGCGAAGGCCAGCATATCGATCTCAGCGCCACCGAAGCGCTGCTGCCGATGGTGGCGCCTTCCGTGATCGAGCAATCCATCACTGGCAAAACAGGCCCGCGGCTGGGCAACCGGCATCCGCGCTTCGTGCCGCATGGCTGTTTCCCCTGTATCGGCGAGGATCAGTGGCTCACCATTGCGGTGCGCGACGACAAGGAATGGCAGGCGCTCTGCAAGGTCATTCACCGGCCGGATCTGGCGGAGGATGCGTCGCTTGCGACTGCTGAAGGCCGCCGCGCCGAAGAAGACCGTATCGAAGTCGCTATCCGGCACTGGACCACGACCGTGCGCGCCGAACTCGCCATGAATGCCCTGCAGGACGCCGGCGTGCCCGCCGGCACGGCGCGGCTGCCGATGGACATGGCGGGCGATCCGCATCTGATGTCCACCGGCCACTGGCAGCCGAAGACGCGCCGCTTCATGGGACCGCATCTGTTACCGTCAGTTGCCTATCGCGAAGGCAGTTCCCCCGCGCCCTATGCCATCACCCGGCTGGCGCCGACCCTCGGCCAGCACAATGAGGAAGTGCTCAAGGAGCTGCTTGGGCTCGGCGATGGCGAGATCGCGGAATTGCGTGCTGCCGAAATTATCGGCGATACCGCCACTTCGAAAAAGGCGAAAGCGACCGTTACCGCAAAGTAATGTGCCTACGACGAACGGATGCTTGCAGCCTCTGCTGCATTCGCTCACACTCGCCTTCAAGAACCGCCGGCGCACGGATCACCAAGATTCGGCGCGGGACCTACGGTCGTTTCGAACCAATATTCAGGGAGAAAACATATGCATAAACGGCATCTGATCAAATTGGCCATCGGCGTATCCATGGCGGGCGCCTCGCTCGCGCTGCCGCTGTTCGGCACCGCAGCAATGGCGCAGGAAACCGTCAAGATCGGTTACATCGATCCGCTCTCCGGCGGCGGCGCCAGCGTCGGCGAAGGCGGCCTCAAGACCTTCCAGTATCTCGCTGAAGAGCTCAACGCCAAAGGCGGCATTCTTGGTAAGAAGGTCGAGGTCATCGGCCTCGACAACAAGACCAATCCGCAGGAAAGCCTGATCCAGGCGCAGAAGGCCATCGACAGCGGCGTGCGCTATATCACCCAGGGCAACGGCTCCTCGGTCGGCGGCGCACTCTCCGACTTCGTCAGCAAGTACAACGATCGCAACCCGGGCAAGGAAGTCCTCTACTTCAACTATGCCGCGGTCGATCCGATCCTCACCAACGAAAAATGCACTTTCGCTCATTTCCGCTGGGACGCGAACTCCGACATCAAGATGGAGGCGCTGACCAACTACATGAAGACCACGCCGAGCATCAAGAAAGTCTACCTGATCAATCAGGACTATTCGTTCGGCCAGTCGGTGCGCACCCAGGCCCGCGCCATGCTGAAGACCAAGCGCGCCGATATCGAGATCGTCGGCGACGAACTCGTGCCGCTGCTCAAGGTCACCGACTTCGCGCCCTATGTCGCCAAGATCAAGGCGTCGGGCGCCGACAGCGTCGTCACCGGCAATTGGGGCCAGGACATTGCACTGCTGCTCAAGGCAGCGGCTGACGCCGGCCTGAAGGTCAACTGGTACACCTATTATGCCGGCGGCGCCGGTGGCCCGACTGCCATCAAGCAGACCGGCCTGAACCATCAGGTGTTCCAGATCACCGAAGGTTTCGCCAATATCGACCACAAGGCCTCGATGGATTTCGAAAAGGCGTTCCGCGCCAAGGTCAATCTCGGCCTGTGGTATCCGCGAGCCGTGAACGAAATGCGGATGTTCGCAGCCGCCGCCGAAAAGGCGAAGTCGCTTGAGCCGGTGAAGGTCGCGGCGGCGCTGGAAGACATGAAGTTCGAAGTCTTCAACGGCGGCGAAGGTTTCATGCGCAAGGACGATCACCAGTTCTTCCAGCCGATCTACATCTCGTCCTTCGGCGAACGCACCGCCAAGGAGCCGTTCGACGAGGAAAACACGGGTTGGGGCTGGAAGCTGGCTGCGAAGGTGGACACCAAGGACACCGTGCTGCCAACCACCTGCAAGATGGAACGGCCGTGATTCCTTCTCCCCGCTCGCGGGGAGAAGGTGGCCGCGCGTAGCGCGGTCGGATGAGGGGAGCCTCCGCGGGCTCGGAGCATGTGGAGAGCCCCCTCACCCGCCCCGGCTTCGCTGCGCTCCGCCGTGTCGACCTCTCCCCGCAAGCGGGGAGAGGTTAGGGAGCCCTCCTGAGAGACAGGTCCTTCGTGCTCGACCTCATCGTCATATCCACGCGGAACGGCATTCTGTTCGGCATGCTGCTGTTCCTGATGGCCTCGGGCCTGACGGTGATCTTCAGCATGCTCGGCGTGCTGAACTTCGCCCATGCCAGCTTCTACATGCTCGGCGCCTTTTTCGGCTTCCAGATCAGCAAATGGGT
>CALRZK010000065.1:0-9416 GCA_943372615.1 Bradyrhizobium ivorense
CTACACCGCCGAGTTGCTCGGCCAGCGTCGTCGATCCCGCGATATCCACAAAGAGAACAAATCGCTCCTCCTCGACCGGTGCGTGATAGCGGCCGGTGAAAAAATTCGTCAGCGCACGCGTCCCCACCAGAAGGGTGATGGCCCGCATCAGATTGACGATGATGGAAATCGCGACCGAATAGACCAGACTTGACCAGAACGTCTCGCTGGAAAGCTCGCGCTGCCGCCCGAGGATGATATCCACCACCGGAAACCATTGCACAGCAAGAATGACGACCGCGTAGAATGCGCTCTTGATCAGAAGATTGGTCGTGAAGGAACGGCCGCTGAACCATGCGCGGATCGGACCATCGGCAATCAGGACTTCAAAACCACCGAGAATGCCGCTGATCAGGAGGCCGGTGACCACGCCAGGGAGCAATGGCAAGTCATTGCTGGCAGCGAAGGCCGCACCGGCAACGGCGCCGGAGGCGATGATCGTCGCCAGAACACTCAGCTTGCGTTCAAGTCTCGCCTTCATGGTCCCTCCCACCGGCATCGCCGATGGGAGAGTATAACAAATCGAAACTTACAGCTCGATTTCCATCAGGTCCTTCGCGACCACGATCGGGCCGCTATAGTGCTTCTTGGCATCCGCCGCCCACATCTCGTCGGTGATGGTCGGATCGTCGCCGGGCACGAAATGGGTCATGACCAGCTTCTTGACCTTCGCCATGTTGGCGATCTTGCCGACATCCTCGGTGGTGGTGTGCGAGGCGATCAGATGCTCCTTGAGCGTCGCGGCATTCTTGACGCGGGCGACCATCTTGTCGACGCCGGGAACATAGATCGTCTCGTGGATCAGCACATCGGCGCCTTCGGCGAACTTCGCCAGAGCCGGATTGAAATTGGTGTCGCAGGCATAGACGAACACGCCATCCGGGGTCTCGAACTTGTAGGCGAAGTTTTCCGTGATCGGCGGATGCGGCGTCTTGAAGGCGGTGACCTTCACCTTGCCATTGTCCATCACGACGCCGGAGTCCTTGATGTCCTTGGCGACCAACAGTTTGCGCGGATCCGGCTTGCCCTCGTCGGCGATGCGGACATCGACGTCGAACTTGATGCTTTCCCAATAGGCTTTTGTGAGTGCTTCCATGCCGACCGGCGCGAAGGACTCGACCGGATGATTGAGACCGGCCGACCAGCCGCCATAGACCATGTTGCCGTATTCCAGCACGTGGTCGGAATGCAGATGCGTCACGAACACGTAGCGCACATCCGGCAACGCGACCTTGGCTTCGACAAGGCGCTTGGAGACGCCGGGGCCGCAATCGACCACGTAAGGCACATCGTCGACGATCAGCACATTGGCCGGATTGGAACGGCCGAGGCCGACGCGCGGGCCGCCTTTGGTGCCGAGGCACACCCAGCGCGCCTTGCGCTTGCCGGCGGGCGCGGGAGCCGCGGTCTGGGCCTGCGCGGTGGACACCGCCGCCGAGCCTGCGATGGCGCCCATGGCGGAGAGTTTCAGAAGGGTGCGGCGGTCCATAGTCATCGTGGTCGTCCTTAGTTTGGGAAGGTAGAGATCAAGCGCATATCGCGCTGCGGTCCGACTAGAACCGCAACGCGACACGCGAATGAAACAGACTCACGCCGCGCGAACAGCGTTGAGGAAGTGTGAAATCCGCTGCGCCAGATCGCCCGAACGCGTCGAGAGATCATCCGCCTTGGCGATCATGCGGAGCGCCGCAGCTTCTGCCTCAGACATCGCGGTGCTGACAGCGCCGACATTGGACGACACGTCCTTTGTGCCGCTCGCAGCCTGCTGTGCGTTGGCCGCGATCTCACTGGTCGCCGTGCGCTGCTGTGTCACGGAGGCAGCGATGTCGGCGGTGACGGCATCGACGCGACCGATGGTCTGCGACACGCCCTTGATGGCCTGCACCACCGCCGCGGTTTCGGACTCTATGCTGGCGATCTGCGCCGTGATCTCGTCGGTGGCTTTCGCGGTCTGCGTGGCGAGCGCCTTCACCTCACCGGCGACGACCGCAAAGCCCCTGCCCGCATCGCCGGCACGCGCGGCTTCGATGGTGGCGTTGAGTGCGAGAAGATTGGTCTGGCTGGCGATGTCCTGGATGAACTTGATGATGTCGCCGATCCGCGCAACGGCATGATCGAGGCCGACGATGCGCTTGTCGGCATCGCCGACTTCCCGCACGGCGTCCGCAGCAATGGTCGCGCAGGTCTCGAGCCGTTCGGCGATCGAGCTGACGGCAACGCTCATCTCTTCGGCAGCGCTGGCGATGGTGCTGACGCTCACCGAGGCTTCCTCGGCGCCGGCCGCCACATTGGTGGCGCGCTCGGACGAGCCGCTGGCGAGACGTGATGTCGTCTCGGCGTCGCGGCGAACATCGTCGCCGGCGGCACCGACACCATCGATGACCTGGGAACTTGCGGTGTCGAATTCGACGGTCAGTGCCTCGATGCGCGCTGCACGGGCTTCGCGGGCCTCCTGCTGGGCGCGGTGCTCGGCTTCGAGACGCGCGGCCTCGATGGCATTGATGCGCAGGGTTTCCAGCGCTTCGGCCATTTCGCCGATCTCGTCGCGGCGGCCACGGGCGGGCACTTCGATCTCGCGATCGCCTTCAGCAAGGCGGGTAATGGCGTGGGTGGTTTCGACCAGCGGTTTTACGACGCGGCGAACGAACAACATGGTGACGCCAACCACGAGCAGGCCGACCAGTCCCATGCCGATGGCCACCAGCGAGAGCTGGGTCAGCGCCTGCCGCTTGGCGACATCCGCGAGTTCCTCGGCCTTGGTCATGACGGCATCGCGCACGGCCATGGCCGACTGCGCGGGACCGACGAGACGCTTCAGCACGTCCTGAAACGAGACGCCGTAATCGGTGCCGGCGAGCCCCTTCTTGGTCATGTCGGTGATGAAACCTTCGGTCTCGCCGAAGAACTTGCCTTCGGTGGACTTCACGGTGGCAGCGAGGCTGGCATCATCACCGAGCTGAGCAATCGTCGCCTGCAAGCGTGCCCAAGCGTGACGGATTTCACCGGTCGCTTCGGAGACGCCCTGGATGTCGGCGGTGGTCAGACCCTTGCTGTTGCCGACGGCGCGAGTGAAGTAGCTGGCGCGGCGACCGGCGGCGTCGCGCATGTCCCAGGACAGACGCGCGATCTGGATCAGGCTGCCGACGCTTTCATGAGCGGCCGCGGCGTTGCGTTCGAGGCCGTTGACCACACGATCGAGCGCGGTCTGCAGCTGCAGCATGCGCGGAACGTAATCGCGCAGCAGCGCCTGATCGCGCTGGGCGCGCGGCTGCGGATAGGCGCGATCGAGTTGGCCATAGATCTCGCCCAGGTCCTGCCCGATCTTGTCGAGGGCGGCGAGTGCGCGCTGGCGCTCGGGATAAGTGGTGGCGGCCACGGCAGCGCGGGCGGCGGAGAATTCGTCACCCAGCGTCTTGCGGGCGGCGGCAATGGCGCTGAGGGCCGGCGCGGCGGCGGGCTGGTCGGCGATGAGCGCGACGTTCTGCGGACCGCGGCTGACGGACATCTGCTCCGTGGTCCGCAGCACCGCCGCGGTGGCGCGCGCAAGGTGGCCGGCCTCGCTGGCATTGCGATAATCGCCCCACTGCTGGACGATGAAAACAGCACCGGCAACGGCAATGATCGACGCCATGGCCGAGACGCACAGCATGAAAAGCACACGAACGCGCATAGAAGTTCCTTCCTCAACCTCACCCTTCGGTAGGCGAATATTCTTAATTCCGCGTCAAGAAAGGTATTCGGCTCAGGCATAGCCCCATGTCCGGACCTGTCGCACAACTGTCAGGCACGGCTAATGCGACCTTCCCAACCCACGACGATTTGTCCGACGATGGGTTCATAAATTGCGCGTATTCTGTGCCCAGAATGGTAAGCAGCTTCCCGGCCGATTTGCCCTTCCGCGAATCCCCTGCCTCAAAGGATCACGAACCCATGCGCACCTTCCGCTTTCTCGCTTCTGCCGCCGTGGCCCTTGCGCTTCTCGGCGCACCCGTCATTGCGTCGGCGCAGAGCTTCAATGATGCGCAGCGCGGCGAGATCCGGACCATCATCAAGGACTACCTGCTGCAGAATCCTGAAATCCTGGAAGAGGTTTCGGCCGAATTGCAGAAGCGCCAGGCTGTGGCCGAAGCCGAGAAGCACAAGGCGGCCGTCACGGCCAATGCCAAGCTGATCTTCGACTCGCCGCGCGGCGTCGTGGTCGGCAACAAGGATGGCGACGTCACTTTCGTCGAATTCTTCGACTACAATTGCGGTTACTGCAAACGCGCCATGGAAGACATGGTGACGCTGATGAAAAACGATCCGAAGCTGAAGGTGGTGCTGAAGGAATTCCCGGTGCTCGGACCGGGCTCTGTTGAAGCCGCGCAGGTGGCCGTCGCCGTCCGCATGCAGGACCCCACCGGCAAGAAGTATCTCGACTTCCACCAGAAGCTGCTGAGCGGCCGCGGCCAGGCCGACAAGGCCCGCTCGCTGGCAGCCGCAAAGGAAGCCGGCCTCGACGTGGCCAAGCTCGAAAAAGACATGGCAAGCCCGGAAGTGCGTGCCACCATCGAGGAAAACTTCAAGCTCGCCGAGAGCATGGGCATGAACGGCACGCCAAGCTATGTGATCGGCAACCAGGTGGTGATCGGCGCAGTTGGTGCCGAGGCGCTGAAGGAAAAGATCAATCAGGCGCGTTGCGGCAAGGCGACCTGCTCGTAAGCGCGAGCGACATGGCAGAGATCAAAAGCCGGCTGGAAACAGCCGGCTTTTTGATGAGCAGTATTGTAGGATGGGTTGAGCGAAGGCGCGCAGCGCCGGAGCGACAACCCATCGGCGGAGTTTGCCGCATCGTTCGGCCGATGGGTTTTCGCTCCGCTCAACCCATCCTACGGCTTCGGAGTATCTGGATGGCGGCGAGCATCAACATCGCCAGCGCCACGCCGCCGCCAATCAGCCCCGCCCGCAAGCGACCACCCGGCCGATCGATATAGAGCGACCACAGTGATGGCGCCTCGCCATCCCGCGCGAGACGAAATGCAACGACGCTATCGCCGATGGATGTGCCGGATTCCGAGTGGCCACCGGCGCCGATCACCACATACTGCTCGCCATTGATGGCATAGGTCATCGGATTGGCGACGCCGGGCACCGGCAGCCGGCCCTGCCACAGCTCCTTGCCATTGCTGGCATCGAAAGCGCGCAAATAAGAGTCCATTGCGCCGGTGAAGATGACGCCACCGGCTGTCGCCAGCACGCCGCTCACCAAAGGCGTGCCGGTTTTGAGCGCAATGCCAAGGGGCGCGATATCTTCGGTGGTGCCGACCTTGCTCTCCCACAGGATCTTGCCGGCCTTGAGATCGACCGCGACCATCACGCCCCAGGGCGGCGGATTGCACGGCATGCCGAGCGGCGACGCCACCAGCGCGCGCGTCATCGCAAAGGGCGCGCCGCGTTGTGGACCGAAGTCAGTGCCCGGCGGCGGCTTGTAGTGTTGCGCCTGCGCGCGCGGGATCAGCGTGATGCGGTGCGCTGCGCGGCTCGTATTGGCGATCATGATCTGCCGCACGGGATCGTAGGCGACGCCGCCCCAATTGACGCCGCCACCGGTCATCGGAAACAGGATCGAGCGTTCCGTTGAAGGTGGCGTGAACAGGCCGTCATAGCGGCCTGCCTTGAGCTGCTCGCCACAGGCATTGCGATCCCAGAACGTCACACCGAACGGCTTGTTGCGATCGAGCTGCTGCGGCATCAGCGGTGGCAGATGCGTCGGGAATGGCTGTGTCGGCGACAGACTTTCGCCGGCCACTGCATTCTGAGGCACCGGCCTCTCCTCCACGGGCCACACCGGCTGGCCGGTGTCGCGGTCGAGCACGAACACAAAGCCCATCTTTGTGGCCTGGATCACCACATCGCGCGAAGCACTGTCGATATTGATGTTCGCCAGTGTCGGCTGCGCAGGAACGTCGTAGTCCCAGACATCGTGATGCACGGTCTGGAAGGCCCAGGCGAGTTCACCGGTCTCAATCTTCAACGCAACGACGGAGTTTGCGTGCTTGTTGTCGCCGGGCCGCTTGCCGCCGAAGAAGTCCGGGCTCGCCGACGAGGTTGGCAGAAAGACGAGTCCCCGTTCACCGTCGGTCGTCATCGGCGCCCAGACATTGGCGTGCCCCGCTTCAATTCCATCACGGATCAGCGGATCCCATGTCCAGCGCGGTGCACCCGTGCGTGCATCAAAGGCCCGGACAACGCCAGACGGTGAATCCACCCGCCGATTATCCGCAAAGGACGAACCGACCACGACGGTGTCACGCGCAACGACGGGCGGCGATGTCACCTGAAACTCGCCAGCATATTCCAGCGCTGCGCCGGGATCGAGTTTGACCTCACCGGATTTGCCGAAACCGGCACAAGGCTGTCCGGTCTTGGCATCAAGCGCTATCACGCGCGCATCATTGGTCCCCATGAAGATGCGACTGGCACAAGCAGTCCCCGCCTCTGCGCGTTCATCGCGCCAGTGCGTCACGCCGCGGCAGACCCAACGATTGCCGGGCCTGAAATCCGCGGGAATGCCGGGATCATAGCGCCAGCGCGCGCGTCCGGTGGCCGGATCGAGGGCGATCACCTCATTGAATGGCGTGCAGAAGATCAAGCTGTCCTCGACCAGCAGCGGCGTCGCTTCGAATTTCGAGCGCCGGATCTGCTGCGGCGTCCGCGCCACGAGATCGCCGGTGTGAAACGTCCATGCCTCGATCAGGCGCGCCGCATTTTTCGGAGTGATCTGGCCATGTTGCGAAAAGCGCGTGCCGCCGGCATCCCCGCCCCAATGCTCCCATGCCGATGCCGAAGGGATGATGGTGGCCATGGCCAGCAGAATACTTGCAATCAGTCCCCGCATCGGCCCGTCATCCAGACTCACATCGGCGGGCTGGATGTTAGAGGATACGGCGGTTGTGTCTATCGACCGATCACATCGGAGGCTGCGGCGTTACGCCTGAGGACAGGCGCAAAAAAAGCCGGCCTTGCGGGCCGGCGGTATTGTCGGAACGACTACAGCTAAGCAGCCTCCGCTGCGGGAGTATCTTCCTCGATCTGAGGCAACTCTCCGCGCGACAGTCTCGTCGCGGTGCTTTCCAGAACACCGGCCACGATATTCGAAACCGCGCTTTCGATGGGCGCAACTTCGGTGAATTTCTGCACGAGACGTTCGACGAAAGCGGTCATTTCAAATTCCTTTGATGAAAGCGAAATGCGCTCACCGCACTTTCGTTCCCGCTTGTTGGTTCCTGCATGGTGGACAGGCATCCGCTAACCGATTCCCGGAACACGACTAGCGGGGTCGGCATTGCCTTTGCAGAGGATGGAGCTGGCAATGCCTAAATATCATTTCGAAATTGTCGATGGTTTTCGACTGGAGGATCCGATCGGCCAGGACTGCAGCAACGACGCACAAGCGAAGTCGGTTGCGGAAGAGATCGCGCGCCAGATCGCGGAAGACATTCAACGCGATGATCATGATCGCAAAGTCATCGTGGTCGATGATCATGGCACGGAAGTCTACAAGGCGCCGATCGACGAGCCGGATAGCAGTTCGTCCATATGAGCGCAGCGACGCTATGAATGCAGCGTGAATGGCAAGCGTCAGGACACCTGACGCAATTCTCGGATGCTCAGAACATCAGCAAAGAAACTACACTTTCTCCGGAACATCCACATGCGGGCTCCGTTGTCGGGCGGGCAATGCAAACATTACCACTGCGAGGAGAACCGAAATGAACAAGCGTTTATTTGCGACTGTCGCCGCTGCTGCTTTGATTGCAGGTACCAGTTTTGTGAGCGCACAGAGCCCTGGTGGCGCCGGTGGCGCAAGCCCGGGTGGCGCGAGTGGCGCCAGCGGCGGCGCGACCATGAGCCGTGAAGCGCCTTCGGGCGGCGGTGCAGCTGGTGGCGGTGCATCCATGCGTGGCGGAGCCGAGGACCGTGCGGCACCTGCCGCAAACAGCGCACCGAGCAAACGCGATGAAGCCACCGACACCACCAACAAGTCCGACCAGAAACAGCCTGCGACCAAGCAGAGCCAGTCGGACGACAAGATGCAGCGCGATAACGGCAATCAGCGTGCGACCGATCAGACCCGCGACAGCGGCAAGAACGCGAAGGACATGAAGGCCGAAGACAAGAACAATCCGGCTGCGAATTCGAAGTCGACCGCCGACAGCAAGTCGACGACGACCGAGAAGTCGACCACGACCACCGGCCAGGCCGCCGCGGGCGCCAAGCTCACGACCGAGCAGCGCACCAAGGTGACCACCGTGGTGAAGCAGCAGCATATCGCGCCGGTGACCAATGTGAACTTTTCGATCAATGTCGGCACCCGCGTGCCGCGTGATGTTCACTTCCATCCGGTCCCGGCCGAGATCGTAACGATCTATCCGGCCTGGCGCGGCTATAATCTGATCCTGGTCAGCAACCAGATCGTGATCATCGATCCGGCCACCTATGAGATCGTGGCTGTCATCGACGCCTAAGGGCGATTATCGAGCTTGAATGACGGGCGGGTTCCTCGAAACCCGCCCGTTGTCGTTGCCATCAGCCTGAGTCGCCACTCGCCGGTCCGCTCATGGGTATTTCCGCTTTGCGGGTCCGATGGTGGTTAATGAGCCAATCTACTGGTTCCGCTGGGCATTTTATCAACCAGACAAGGTATTTGGCTGGGGGAACCGAAGCCTGATAGGCTTCCTTTGCCTGCCGAGGTTACCTATAACCCCGGCAGAACCGCGCCTTTGCGCCCTGTCGCCTGTCCGGGACCCCCGATGGCCAACACCGCCGCCAATACGATCTTTGTTCTCAACGGCCCCAACCTCAATCTCCTGGGGATCCGGGAGCCGGAGACCTATGGCCACGCCACCCTCGCCGATGTCGAGGCGCTGTGCGCGAAGGCGGCTGCAAGCTATGGCCTGACGGTCGATTGCCGTCAGTCGAATATCGAGGGCGAACTGGTCAACTATATCCACGAGGCGCGGACCAAAGCTGTCGGCATCATCATCAATGCCGGCGCCTATTCGCACACCTCGATCGCGATCCATGACGCGCTGGTCGGCGTAAAAGTGCCGACTGTCGAGGTCCATATCAGCAACGTCTATACCCGCGAAGATTTTCGCCATCACTCGTTCACGGCCCGCGCCGCCTTTGCCAGCCTGTGCGGCTTCGGCATCGAGGGCTATCGCCTCGCGATCTCCGGTCTCGCCGCCAAGCTCGGCAAGACCCCGCTCACCTGATTCAAACCCACTCCTTCAAGTATCGGATTGCCCATGGCCCGTAAGCCTCCTGCCAAAGCCGCCCCGAAAGCAGCCGCCGCTCCTAAAGTTGCCGCTCCGGCCGCCTCCGCCGACAGCGCC
>CALRZK010000066.1:0-9410 GCA_943372615.1 Bradyrhizobium ivorense
CTGCCCGCCACCATCATGCCCGGCCCCCATGGCGCGCCACGCGCCGTCGCCGGCTCGGCCATTGCCGGCGAAGCCCTGTTGACCCCGCGTGGCACCCTCGGCCTGCGCGGTCCCATGGTGCCGGTGCTCGCCTACACGGCGCAGGCCGATGCCAGCAACGGGCTGATCCCCGCCAAGCCGCTCGATTATGTCGACACCGGCTATCAAGCCCGGCTCGACCGTGCGACCGGTGCACTGCACATCACCGCACCGCCCTCCGGCGTGATGGCCGTCGGCGGCTATCGCTTCCTCGCTCACGATCTCGGCGAATGGGCCAAACGGCTCGGTGACAATGCCATGCTCACCGCCCTGCCGGATCGCCTCAGCGGTTACCGGCTCGCCGGCCGCGCCAGCGACAATGGCCGGGCACGGGAAGCCCTGACAGAGCTCGGCCTCAATCCGCTGATGGTGGAAGCATTCCGGGATCGCGCGGGCGCCGAATAGCGCCAGCCCTGCTTCGGCGATATCGCGAAAACGCCAGCAATCTCAGGGCGTTTTCCATCGATTTCATTGACCGCGCATTTGGGTTATCGCTAGCCAATATTTCCGATTTTCCAAAGCTCAGCAACCGCTATTTGTCGGATAATCGAAATTGCGCCTTTCTGGCTTTCAGAAATGGTGGGTCATGGACATAATTTCCGAGATACGCAAAGGCCTTAAGCGTCCAGGCGCATCCAAATCGGCGCTGGCGGCAGCGCTCGGGCGGCAGCCCTCAGTTGTCACCGCAATCCTGGGCGAAGGGAAGAACGGCAAGCCGCGTAACGTGAAGGCCGACGAGATAGATAAGATCCGGGCTTACTTCCGGCGGCTCGTTGCCGACCCAAGCGCGGGAACAGAAACACTTCTCACCAGGGCGCTGAAGGACGAAACGACCGTGATCCGACCCGAGGGGCCGGAGCCATCCGAAGCCCTGCCCGCGCTCAATGCGCCGAAATTTTCCCAGTTCGGCGATTACGATGTCGAGGTTCGCGGCATTACCGTCGGTGGTGAGAACGGCGAGTTCTATTTTAACGGCCGCGTTCGGGAGAATGTGCGGAGACCGCCTGGCCTAATCCACAAAAAGGGTGTCTTCGCCCTTGAGATTTCCAACGACAGCATGTCGCCCCGGTATGAGCCCGGCGAGATCGTGTTTGTGCAGGAGCGAGATCCGATTGCCGGCGACCATGTAGTGATCGAACTCTGCCATCCAGACGATCCAGACCTCGCGGGCAAAAGCTTCGTGAAGAAGTTTGCCCGCCGCGCCGGCCGCCGCATCTACTGCAGCCAGTACAATCCGGTCAAAGCGATCTACCGCGTCTTCCCGAATAGCGAGCTATTCGGCTAAAGGGAGATCGCAGAAAACTCTCACTGGATTGTGCTTTTACGCTTAGCTCTAGCGTCGAACACTGATCCGGAGACATCTGAATCAGCCGATCTACTTGATGCGTGCGCTTCACCAGAACAGACCCATCCCGGGTAGGCCAGACCCGTAATCGGCACGCTGCATTCACCGCCAACGACAGGCCTCTCGGCGGCGTAGATAGCGCCGCTCCCAATGAAAAGCGGAGAGAATGGAGAGACGGGCGAACTAAATGGACTACCATATACCATGGTCAAGCCTGGTATGCCCTGCAAACTAAAAGCACTCGCCATCACTGCATTTTTCTGATCGCGCTGCTGCGCTGCACCGAGCGAGGTTTTTACTTCAACTAGCTGTCGTTCAGCCTGCTCACTCAATGATGCGCTGAGTTGTGTAACCCTAAGCTTGAGAGCATTTACCTCGGCAGTGAGGCTCGCCACTTTGGCAATCTGTTCACGCCGCTCTATCAACAGTTTCGACAATACCTGAGCATCGTAATCGCCTTGCTCACTTGGTCTGCTTGCTGGCACGCGAATTTCTTGGGCGGGAGCAGGCCCGTCCTGCGGTTGATGATCACGAAGCGCCTCAATAGGTTCTTCGAATGCAAAAATTTGCAACCCCGTTACATTCTGAACGACAAGAGCAGATAGGCCAATAGCTATAGCAACAGGATAAGCAATCGCCATTCGCTTAAAGCGAGCGGTCAAATCAAACTGTGTAATCTCCATAACCGTCTTCATTTCTTGAAGAGGGATAGTAGCCACTGTATTTGCCTCTCAAACATGTGCATTAGTTGGCTAAGCAAAGAAGTGAAGATGAAACAGAGCAGGACGCAAGACTCCGCAACTACGACCATCTTGTGAAGTTCGACTCCAAAAATTGTCAATTTATGGTCGATCAACCGCTCCATCGCATACATGCTTCCTATGATACTTGCCGCTCCAAACAATTCGAAGGCGAGCCCCAAAACGAAACCAACGATCTTTGCGAATTTTATCCTAGTCTGCTTTATTATATACGCTTCCTCATCCAGCAGCGGCATATTCAACCAGTCCCCCAATAACACGCTGTCGTTGTATCCGAGCTTACGCGCATTTCAAGAAGTCGATTGATTTAATAGCACTTTGTTCACGCTGCGCTGGCCAGTCGCGGGAAGATCAGGCGTCGTCGGTCTTATTCAAACTCTCGCGGCACGTCGCCAAACCGGCCAAGAATCTTTGGATCATCAAAGTCGCCGATGTCGTCATCGCCAGTGCGGCTAAAGGCGATGGCCCCCCGCCCTTTTCCTTGGCGATGCGCTCGGCCTTCCTGACGGCCTCCTCACCCGACGTCGTGACGATCGGCTGGAGCACCTTGCTGCGCCCGCGCGGGTGGTTTTCGAAGGGCTGGACGGCATAATAGGGTCCTGCTGATCATTGGTACTCTCCACCGGTGAAATCCTGATCCGACGACCGAGGCCGCCGTATTCGATGCACTTGCTGCACTTCAGCCGGGCCCAATAGGTCTTCCCGGCGTCTTCTGGCGCGCGCCATCGGCGCCCATGGCCGCAATCGCGGCATTCGATCCACACCTGCACTGTCAGCTCACCGCCCATCGTTCTGCTTATATTCTCATTAAGGCTCGAGGATTTAGGTTCGAGTCGAATGATTCGTCTGACCGCCGAAGTTAATTTCGGATTTTCTGAATTTTGTAGCTTGCTGCATTTCTGATTTTCCGAAACGCTTTCTCCCATCAGATCGGGAGAGCGACATGACGAGCCTGCCAGTTTCAAGCGACACCGCGTTTCAGTTTGAAGGCCGGAACGTCCGGTTGGTCGAGCAGGATGCGCGAAAGCAAGCCGGCCATGCCAACATCGCGACGACCCAGAGGTATAGCCGCGTGTCCCTTAAGAGCAACAGCAAGGACGCCGTTCTGAGAGCCGGAATTGGCGCAAAAAACGAAGCATGAACTAGACGTTGAACTCCAATGAACTAAAGCCAGTAAAATCAACGACGTTACTAACCAACCACATTGACCGCCCATTAACGACATCACGTTAGCGTGACCCTACTTATATCCTCTCAGGGTTTTCGCGCGCATGTCCGATCAGGCGACTATCGTTGCTATCTCAAATCAGCAACCTGCGCCCTTTGCGACAGCCCTGGCCGATAGCCACATTTTTCCAGTCGTCGACGCGACATGGGCCACTGCTTTCGAGGCCATCGCCAAGGTGCAGCCCGCCGCCGTCATCGCATCGGCGACGGCGGCCGAGATGCCGGCGTTTGAGCAATTGGCCACGAAGCTCAGCGCCCGGCAGCCCTATATCCCGCTGATCGCCATCGATCCCCCCATGGCACTTCCAGGCCACGCCATTCCGATCCTCGGCGAACACGGACAATTCGAGCGCCTTGGTGCCCGGCTGCGCAATGCACTGCGCGTCCGCGCCTTGCATGCCACGGTGCTGCGTCGCCTCACCGCTGAAAATCTGCATACATTCACGACCAATGCACCGGACCCGCTCGATGATGCGACGGTGATGCTGGTCGGACGCGGCGGCAGCCATGCGGCGCTGTCGGTTTCGCTCGGCGAGCGCGTGAGCCTGGTCGGCGCGCTCAGCATTGAGGCCGCCGCCAAACATCTCAACGCGCGCGACCTCGACGGCATCGTCATCGGCGATGGCTTTACGCCCCGCGTACTCGATGCCTTTCTGACCGTGCTGGCGGAAGATCCGCGCTTCCGCAGCCTGCCGGTGATCGTCACCGCCCCCGGCCTTCCGCAGGACTACGATCTCGCCAATCTCGAAACCATTACTGGCGATGCCGATCATGTGGCTCAACTGGCGCTGCCGCTGGTGCGCCAGCGTGCGTTCGAGGCGCGGTTGAGCCGGACGCTGCGCTCGATCGATTCCGAAGGCTTGATCGACGCGACAACGGGCCTGCTGACAGCCGAGGCGTTCGACCGCGATCTCGCAACCGCCGTCTACCACACGCAGACGCGTGGCGGTGGCCTCTCGGCCGCGCGTTTCACCTTCAAGGACATCCCGCTGCGTGCCCAGCGCGACGCAGCCCGGATCATCAGCCGGCTGATGCGCAAGATTGACTTCGGCACCCTCTGCGCGGACGGCTCGATCGTGGTGGTGTTCGCCGAGACCGATCCGCGCAACGCGCATATGATTGCGCGGCGTCTGTCGGCGGTGATGAAGCACACCATGCACGGCCCGAAGCGCGATGCCCGCAACGATCCGCGCGTGAAGGTCATCGGCATGACGCCGGACGATTCCGCCAAATCGCTGCTCGCTCGTTTGCAGGACACGACGGCTCAGCGCGCCGCTTCATGACAATTCCGCAATCAGCGGAACGATGCTGAAAACCTCGCATTGTCGCGACATCCGAAACGGAGACAACGACAATGAAAAAACTCGCAATCATCACCGCCTCGCTCGCCGTGCTCGCCACCCCGGTGCTGGCGCAGTCAACCACCACCACTACGACGCCGGCTCCAGCCGTCGCCACCACGGGTGCTGCGCCAGCCGAGGCGAAGTATTCGACGGTGTCTAAGGATGAAATGTTTTCGTCCAAGCTGAAAGGTTTGAACATCACCAATCAGGCAAATGAGACCGTTGGTGAGATCACGGACCTTGCCATCAAGAACAATCAGATCGATGCGATGATCCTGTCCGTCGGCGGCTTCCTCGGCGTGGGTGAGCGTTATGTCGCCGTCTCGCCCGCGTCAGTGAAGGTCAGCCTCAAGGATAACAAGTGGGTGGCGACCATGAACACCACCAAGGACGCGCTCAAGGCGGCTCCGGAATTCAAGTATCCGAAGTAAGATCGAATAGATCCACCAAAGGGCTGTCGGCAGCAGTGCCGGCGGCTCTTGTGTTTTTGCTGTGATGTAGGGTGGGCAAAGCGCAGCGTGCCCACCATCACATGCACGACACTTGAAGGTGGGCACGCTAAGCTTTGCCCACCCTACAAAATCATGCCGCCTTCTTGCCGATCTCCGCCAATTTCGCGAGATCACGCAGGATGTCGGTCGCGCCTTCGAGACGATCTTCCGGCGTGTCCCATTCCTGCAGGAACACGACCTTCATGTCCGGACGCACTTTGGCGGCATTGCCGTAACGGCGGATGAAGGCGACCAGCTTCTCCGGCTCGGCAAAGCTGTTGTCGCGGAAGACGATCGACATGCCCTTCGGGCCGGCATCGACCTTCTCGACATTGGCGCGGCGGCAATAGGACTTGATGGCTGCGATCTTGAACAGATAGCGCACCTCGTCCGGCAGCACGCCAAAGCGATCGCGCAATTCTGCAGCGAAGCTCTCGATCTCCTCGTCGGTATCGAGATCGGCGAGCCGGCGATACAACGACAGCCGCACCGACAGATCGGCGACGAAATCGTCGGGGATCATCACCGGCATGCCCAAGGTGATGCTGGGCGACCAGCGATCGGCAATGGGTTCGGAGATGCCCGACTTGAGCGCCAGGATCGCCTCTTCCAGCATCGACTGGTACAGTTCGAAGCCGACTTCCTTGATATGGCCGGACTGCTCCTCGCCGAGCAGATTGCCGGCGCCGCGGATATCGAGATCGTGCGACGCCAGTTGGAAGCCTGCGCCGAGGTTTTCCAGCGATTGTAGCACCTTCAAGCGGCGCTCAGCCTGCCCGGTGATCTTCTGCTTCTCCGGCAGCGTGAACAGCGCATAAGCACGCAGCTTGGAGCGGCCGACACGGCCACGCAGCTGATAGAGCTGCGCGAGACCGAACATGTCGGCACGGTGGATGATCAGCGTATTGGCGTTCGGAATATCGAGGCCTGATTCCACGATGGTGGTGGACAGCAGGATATCGTATTTGCCGTCATAGAAGGCCGACATGATGTCTTCGATGATGGTCGGCGCCATCTGGCCATGGGCCACGGCAACCTTCATCTCCGGCACATGCTTGTCGAGGAACGCCTTAACCTCGGCGAGATCGTCGATGCGTGGCACGACGTAGAATGCCTGACCGCCGCGATAGCGCTCGCGCAGCAAGGCTTCGCGTATCATCAAAGGATCATGCGGCGCGACGAAGGTCCGCACCGCAAGACGATCGACCGGCGCAGACGCGATAATCGACAGGTCACGCACGCCGGTCATCGCGAGTTGCAGCGTCCGTGGAATCGGAGTGGCCGAGAGCGTCAGCACATGGACGTTGGCGCGCAGCTGCTTGAGCCGTTCCTTGTGCGCCACGCCGAAATGCTGTTCCTCGTCCACAACGACAAGACCGAGTTCCTTGAACTTGATGGACTTGCTGAGCAATGCATGGGTGCCGACGACGATATCGACGGAGCCATCGGCGAGGCCTTTCTTGGTGGCCGTCAATTCCTTCGGCGTCACCAGACGCGAGGCCTGCGCAACATTCACCGGGAAGCCGCGAAACCGCTCGGCAAAGTTCTTGGCGTGTTGACGCGCCAGCAGCGTGGTCGGCACGACGACCGCGACCTGCTTGCCCTCCATAGCCACGCCGAAGGTCGCCCGCATGGCGACTTCCGTCTTGCCGAAACCGACATCGCCGCAGACCAGTCGGTCCATCGGCTTGCCGCTTTCGAGATCGTGGAGCGCCGCGTCGATGGCATTCTGCTGGTCCTCGGTTTCCTCATAGGGAAAGCGTGCGCAGAACTCGTCATACTGCTCGCGCGGGATCGAAATTTTCTCGGTCTCGCGCAGGTGTCGTTCGGCCGCGATCTTGATCAGCTCGCCCGCGATCTCCTGAATGCGGTTCTTGAGCTTTGCCTTGCGCGCCTGCCAGCCGGAGCCGCCGAGCTTGTCGAGCTCGACATTGGTCTGGTCGGAGCCGTAGCGCGACAGCAGCTCGATGTTTTCGACCGGCAGATAAAGCTTTGTCTCATTGGCATAACGCAATTCGAGACAGTCATGTGGCGCACCGCCGACTTCCAGCGTCTGCAGGCCGACGAAGCGGCCGATGCCGTGTTCGACATGGACAACGATATCGCCGGCCGACAGCGACGTCACTTCCGAGATGAAATTGTCGAGCTTGCGGCTCGCCTTGCGGGGCCGCACCAGACGATCGCCGAGAATGTCCTGCTCGCTGATGACGGCGACATTGTCGGTCTCGAAACCGCTCTCCATGCCAACCACGGCGAGCGAGGCTTCGTTGCGCGGCACAGCGTTCACGGCGCGCCAGGAATTCACCATCTGCAGATTGAGCAGTTTGTGATCCTTGAGCATACTCGCCATGCGGTCCCGCGAGCCTTCGCTCCACAGCGCAACCACGACTTTCTTGCGCACCGACTGCAGCGACTGGATATGGGCGACTACGCGCTCGAATACATTCACCGACGTATCGGCGCGTTCCGGCGCAAAGTTGCGGCCCTGCTTGGCGCCGGCATCCACGGTGTCGGCCGTACCTTCGGGCACAGCGAATGGCGACAGCCGCGCTACCGCGGTTTCGCGCAGCCGCTTCTGCCATTCGTCTTCGGTGAGATAAAGCCGGTCCGGCGGCAGTGGCTTGTAGATAGCACCACCGCCCGCCATGCCCATGGCATCCTTGCGAGCCTCGTAATAATCCTGGATCTGCTTGAAGCGCTCACCGGCAGAATCTTCCGCCGATGGCTGCATCACGATGGGCGTGCGATCGAAATAATCGAACAGCGTGTCCATCTTCTCCTGGAACAGCGGCAGCCAGTGCTCCATGCCGGGATGGCGGCGACCTTCGCTGACGGCCTCATAGAGTTGGTCATCGCGTTCAGGCGCGCCGAATTCGGCGACATAGCCCATACGGAAACGTCGGATGGTTTCTGTAACGAGCTGGAATTCCGACACCGGCACCAGATCGAGGCCACGCATGGTGAGTTCGGTGCGCTGGGTCTCGGCATCGAAAGTGCGGATCGATTCCAGGCTGTCGCCAAAGAAGTCGAAACGGACGGGCATTTCCAGTCCGGCAGGAAACAGGTCCAGGATGCCGCCACGCACCGCATATTCGCCGGGCTCGCGCACCGTCGAGGAGCGGCTATAGCCGTTATGCTCGAGCCAGGCGACGATGTTGTCCATCGGCACCACATTCCCCGGCGCCACAGACAAAGCCTGCGCCGCGACCATGTCGCGCGTCGGTACCCGCTGCACCATGGCATTGACAGTGGTCAGTACGATCATCGGCTTGTCGCTGCCGGTCAGGCGCGACAGCTGCGCCAGCGCCGTCATGCGCTGGGCGAGAACGCCGGCGAATGGCGACACGCGATCATAGGGTTGGCAGTCCCAGGCCGGGAATTGCAGCACCGGCAGATCCGGCGCAAAGAATTCCAGCGCGCGGGCAAGCTGCTGCATGCGCGGGCCATCGCGGCACACCACGCACAGGCTGACAGCAGGCGGCTTCGGCTTTGCGGCGACCGCGCGCGCGAGATCAGCAACGATCAGGCCTTCGGCGCCTTCGCTCACATTGGCAAAGGTCAGCGCCTTGCCGGGCAGGAGCTGCGAGGCCGGCGACGCGACGGGAGATTTCATCAGACCTTGTCCAGATTGCGGAACTCTTTGATCCGCGCGAACAGCGGCGTGTGATATTCCGGCGCGAGCTCGGTGTCGCCCACGAACGCCGGATAGAGTTCGGGGTCCTCGAGAGCGATCAGCGCCTCGAGCTGGGTCAATTCGAGATCGGCGAGAATACCGATTTCGGCGTCGGCAAAGCGGCCGAGAATGAGGTCCATCTCGCGCGTGCCGCGATGCCAGCAGCGATACAGAAGCCGCTTGCGGCGATCATCCAGCCCGTTGCTCGATCGTGTCGTACCCGTCATCCGTGCCTATCCCGAAGCCGCAAAAACCAAACGCCAAAAGCCCGGACATGCCGGGCCGGCTGCATATAGCGAGCGGCTGCCCCATTGTCAGCACCTCAGACGCGCAATACCGACCTGCCCGATTGCTTTCGCTCCAAAATGCCGCCAAGTCTGGCGGTATCCGGCGTTGTTTGCCGTTCCATGAGTCGGTCCATGCGCCCAGAAGTGCTCAATTCGCTGTTCGCGCCGATCACGGCCATGACCGGGATCGGCCCCAAGCAGGACA
>CALRZK010000067.1:0-9300 GCA_943372615.1 Bradyrhizobium ivorense
TCGGTCGAGGTGGTCCGGCGCCGCCTGTTCGATGCGGCCGCGCCAGAACTGCGTGTGGCCATCAACCGCGCCATGCAGGACATCTCCGGTGCGCAGCAACACCTTGGATTGACACGCGATTTTGCCAGTGCCGAACGCACCGTGCGCAAGCTGCAGACGAGTTCGGAGCTGAATGAAGGCGCCCTGCTGCGCTTCGCCCGCGCCCATCAATATGAAGAGACGGCCGCGGCGCTCGCCGCCATGTCCGGCGTCCGCATCGCCACCATCGACCAGCTGCTGAAGGGCGACCGCGACGATCCAATGCTGATCCTGGGCAAGTCGATCAGCATTTCCTGGGCCACCGTGCGTGCGCTGATCGCACTCCGCGTCGGCCCCGGCCGCTCACCGGCGCCGCATGACGTCGAAGAAGCCCGGCAGAATTTCGAGCGGCTGGTCCCGGCCACCGCGCAACGCGTGCTGACCTTCTGGCAGACCCGCGAGCCGACCGCGGAAATCCCGAACTAGCGCCGGCTGCGCCGCCATTCCCCGACAAAGGCGACGAATGCGGCCAGCGCCGGAGGCGGCTGCCTGCGGCTCGGATAATACAGGAACGGCCCCGGAAACGGCGGCAGCCAGTCCTCGAGCACGCTGACCAGCCGCCCGGCCGCCACCGCTTCCCGGATATAGCCCTCGAATGTCATGAAGAAGCCGAGGCCGCGTTCGGCAGCCTCGATGCCGAGCCGCGAATAACTGGCGACGAGAGCCGGCTCCGGCGCCACCCGGACCTCCCGGCCGTCCTTCTCGAACTCCCAGTCCAGCAGCGCACCTGAGGCAAAGCGGGTCCTGATGCAGCAATGCTGCAGCAAATGCTGCGGTACGGATGGCCTACCATGTTGCGCAATATATTGCGGTGAAGCCACCACTGCGTAACGCTCCGGCGGCCCCAGCGAGATCGCGATCATGTCCTGGGCGAGATGTTCGCCATAGCGGATGCCGGCGTCAAAACCTTCAGCGACAATGTCGATCAGCGAGGTTTCCGCAATGATTTCAAGCTGGATACTCGGGTGACGCTGCAGGAACGGCGTCACCATCGGCGCCAGGACCAGGTCCACCACGGGGGCCGGCGCGTTGATCCGCAGTCGGCCGGAGGGCACCGCGCTGAAGCCGCGAACTTGTTGCAGTGCAGCATTAACGTCACCCATGGCAGGGGCGACTTTTGTGCGCAGCAATTCCCCCGCTTCGGTCAGGGCCACGCTTCGCGTTGTGCGATGCAGCAATCGCACGCCAAGTCGTTCTTCCAGATCGCGGAGCCGCTGACTCAGGCCGGAGACGGATACGTGCAACTCCACTGCCGCGCGGCGAAAGTTACGCGTGCGGGCAACGGCGAGAAAGGCCGAGAGGTCGCGGAGGTCGAGATCGCTCATTGTTCGCCAGAGTGAACAACCCTTTCAGGATTGTCCAGCTTATCGCGCGGCCGGGATGGGCGCATATCGCTCGGCATCGGCGGCACGGACCGTCATCGACTGCCACGGAGCATTCCCATGGACACCCGCATTCTCGGAAAGACCGGCCCACACACATCGGCTCTCGGCCTCGGCTGCATGGGCATGTCGGACTTCTATGGCCCCGCCGACCGCGATGAGAGCATCGCGACGATCCACGCCGCCCTCGAGGCCGGCATCACGCTGCTCGACACCGGCGATTTCTACGGCATGGGCCACAATGAGATGCTGATCGCCGAAGCCCTGCGCGGCCATGCCAAGCGCGACAAGGCGCAGATCTCGGTGAAATTCGGCGCCCTGCGCGGCCCCGACATGGCCTGGAACGGCTATGACTCCCGTCCGGTGGCCGTGAAGAATTTCGTCACCTATTCGCTGAAGCGGCTGAATGTCGACGCCATCGACATCTATCGCCCGGCCCGGCTCGACCCCAATGTGCCCATCGAAGACACGATCGGCGCCATCGCGGATCTCATCAAGGCCGGTTACGTCAAACATATCGGCCTGTCCGAAGTCGGCGCCGACACCATCCGCCGCGCCGCGAAAGTGCATCCGATCGCCGATCTGCAGATCGAATATTCGCTGATCTCGCGCGGCATCGAACAGGACATCCTGCCGACCTGCCGCGAGCTCGGCATCGGCATCACCGCTTATGGCGTGCTGTCGCGCGGGCTGATTTCCGGCCACTGGACCAAGGAGCAAGGCAAGCAGGACTTCCGCAGCGTGAGCCCGCGTTTCTCGGCGGATAATATCGATCACAATCTGGCGCTGGTGGAGAAGCTCCGCGCCATCGCCGAAGAGATCGGCGCTTCGGTCGCGCAAGTGGCGATTGCCTGGGTCGCCGCGCAGGGCAACGACATCGTCCCGCTGGTGGGCGCCCGCCGCCGTGACCGGCTGACCGAGGCGCTCGGCGCGCTGGATGTGAAGCTGATGCCGGCGCATCTGGCGGCTCTGGAGCAGGCGATCCCCGCGGATGCCGCTGCCGGCCATCGCTATCCGGAAGCGCAACTAGCGCATATGGACAGCGAGAAGGCGTAAGCCCTCAGCCTTCCAGTGGTCGCGTCGATGCGCGCGCGACCAGCACGGGCGAGGTCACGATCTGCAACGCGCCCTGATGGGTGCCGGTGATCAGATCGAGCAACAGTGCCCCGGTCCGCTCGCCCATCTCGCGATGGCTGATGCGGACCGTGGAGAGCGGCGGATTGACGAGATCGACCAGCGGCATGTCGTTGTGACCGATCACCGAGACATCCTCCGGGCAACGCCGCCCCTGCTCGCGCAACGCTTCATAGACTCCGAGCGCCAGCAGGTCATTGGCCGCCACCACCGCCGTGGCATCCGGCCGCCGCGCCAGCAGGTTTCGCGCAGCAGGCAGTCCCGCCTCGCGCGTAAATGCTGCGGATTCCTCGATATCATCGACATCGGGATCGAGACCCGCAGCGCGCATCGCCGCAACAAAGCCGCGACGCCGCAGCATGCCGGTGGACAGCGACTGCGGCCCGGCCACATGCACGATGTTGCGATGGCCTGATGCGATCAGGTACTCCACCGCCAGCATCATTCCCGCCATGTCATCGGACACCACCGACGGCACCCGTGACTCGCCTTCCGAGCGGTTGACCAGCACGACCGGGATCTGCGCCTTCAAGCAACGCTCCACGGCGTCGTCCTTCAGAGCCACATTGGCAAGCACGAGGCCATCGACGCGACGAGCGATCAACATCTGCACGAGGTCATTTCCGCCGGTCCGATCCGGCCGCTGGTCGGCCACGATCAGGGCATAGCCCCGCGCCGACAGCGCCCGTTCGAGCCCGCTGATGATGGGCGAGAAAACGGGATTGGCGATATCCGGCACGACGATGCCGATCAGCTTCGACCGCCCGCTGCGCAGGCTCGCGGCGGCCACATCCGGCCGGTAACCCAGCCTTTCGGCCGCTTCCAGCACCCGTTGGACAACGGGCTCGCCAAGCCGCTCCCGCCGCGCCGGATCGAGCGCGCGCGAGACCGTGGAGGGATGCACCCCCACCTCTCGCGCCACGTCCTTGATCGTCACTGTCGCTGCCATGCCGCCATCCTAATCTGCCCGCTTGACGGGCGCAAACGATTGCATTACGGTTTATGCAATCGATTGCGCACAAGTGCCGTCCGCCCAACGGATGAGAACGCGGGAGCCGATCGACCGGGAGGACGCCATGATTATCAGCCGTCAGCAGGACGTGACCGACGTCGTTCTTGACGCCATGAGCCGTGCGCCGGACGACCGTCTGCGCACGGTCATGGCGTCCTTCGTCCGCCACCTCCATGCCTTCGCCCGCGATGTCCGGCTCACCGAAGCCGAGTTCGAATTCGCCATCGATTTTCTCAACCGAATCGGCCAGGCGACCAACGACGCCCATAACGAGGGCGTGCTGTTCAGCGATGCGGTCGGCCTCTCCACCCTGGTCTGCCTGCTGAACAACGGACAGGACGGGGCCAGCGAAACCGCGGCAGCCTTGCTCGGCCCGTTCTGGCGCGCCAATGCCCCGCAAATGGAAAACGGCGCCTCCATCGTCCGCTCGCCGACGCCAGGCCCGCCGCTCTTTGTCGCTTGCAACATCCGCGACGCCAAGGGCGCGCCCATTACGGGTGCCCGGGTCGATGTCTGGCAGGCTTCGCCAGCCGGCATGTATGAGAACCAGGACGACGGACAGGCCGACATGAACCTGCGCGGCGTGTTCGAGACCGATGCAAACGGCCGCTTCAGCTTCCGCTCCGTGAAACCGGCAGGCTATCCGGTGCCGACCCATGGCCCCACCGGCGAGATGCTCAAAGCCCAGCTCCGCCATCCCTACCGGCCGGCGCATCTGCATGTCCTCGTCTACAAGCCCGGTTTCAAGACGCTGATCACCCAGGTCTTCGTCGACGACGACGAGCATCTGGAAAGCGATGTCGTGTTCGGCGTGACGCGTGCGCTGATCGGCGATTTTCGCAAGGGTGACGGAACGCCACCGGAGCCCGATGTCGACGGCGACTGGTTCAGCCTCAACTACACATTCGTGATGGAGCCCGGCGAAGCCACGCTCCCGCACCCTCCGATCAAGTGAGCCTGATATGGCACAGACACTCGCCGGCAAGGTTGCTGTCGTTATCGGAGGCTCAGGTGGCATCGGTGCCGCAGCCGCGCAGATGCTCGCGGCGGAAGGCGCCACTATCGTCGTGACTTGGCGCTCCGGCGAAGCTGCCGCGAACGCGCTGCTGGCGAAGCTGCCGGGCAAAGGCCACATCGCCCGCCGCGCGGTTGTTGAGGACACGACAACCCTCACTGCACTTGCGAGCGACGTGGAGCGCGCCTTCGGTCGCTGCGATATCCTGGTCAACACCGCCGGCTACACGAAACCGATTCCCATCGGCGATCTCGATGCGCTCACCGACGACTTCATCGACGACATGTTCAAGGTGAACTGGCGCGGCCAGTTTGCCGCCATCCGCGCTTTCACGCCGATGCTCGAGGCGTCCGGGGATGGGCTGATCGTCAGCGTCTCTTCCATTGCCGGCCTCAGCGGCGTCGGTTCGAATCTCGCTTATGCCGCCATCAAGGCCGGCATCGACACCATGACAAAGTCGCTCGCCCGCGCGCTGGCGCCTGATGTGCGTGTGATGTCGGTGTCACCCGGCGTCGTCGCTACCGACTTCGTGCCGGGCCGTGATGCTGCCGCACTGGAAAAGGTGGCGCCAACCATTCCGCTCAAGCGCGTCGCCAGCGCAGATGATGTCGGCCGCGCCATCGCCGCCTGCGCAACGCATCTGACCTATTCCACCGGCTCGCTCATCGTCGTCGATGGCGGCCGGGCTCTGTGAGGACATCATGACCACGGCCACCTGCCTGCGCCTCAATGCCAAGGTCGAGCAGATCGAGCGCATCGCGCCGGCCATCGGGCAGCACGCGCTCGCGCGCGTGAAGGACGGCGATGTTCTCGTCGAGGTGAAAGCCGCTGCCGTCAATCCGTCGGATGCGAAAGCGGCGATCGGCATGATGCCCTATGCGATCTTCCCGCGCACGCCGGGCCGCGATTTCGCGGGCGTCGTGCTCGAAGGCCCGGACGCGCTCATCGGCAAGGAAGTCTTCGGCTCATCCGGTGATCTCGGCATCCGCCGCGACGGCACGCACGCGACGCATCTCGTCGTCGAGGCCGATGCGCTGGTCGAGAAGCCTGCGAATATCAGCTTGCTCGAGGCTGCCGGCATCGGCGTGCCCTTCGTCACCGCGCAGGAAGGCTTTCGCCGCGCCGGCATGCCCAAAACGGGCGAAACTGTCCTTATCCTCGGCCTCAACGGCAAGGTCGGCCAGGCTGCGACGCAGATCGCATCATGGCAGGGCGCCCGGGTGATCGGCGTGGTGCGCAAGGACGAGCCCTATGTCGGCCATGCCCATGGCGACGTCACCGTGATCGATTCCAGCAAGAGCGACGTCGCCGCCACCGTGCGCGAGCTCACCGGCGGCAAGGGCGCCGACATCGTCTACAACACCGTGGGCGAGCCCTATTACGAAGCCGGCACCAAGTCGCTCGCATTGCTCGGCCGCCAGATCTTCATTGCTTCGGTGAAACAGCAGGTCGCGTTCGACATCTTCGCCTTCTATCGCGGCCGGCATACTTACGTGGGCATCGACACGCTCGCGCTCTCCTCGATCGCAAGCGCCGATGTGCTGCGCGATCTCGTGCCCGGCTTCGCGTCCGGTGCGCTCAAGCCATTTCCGATCGAAGCGAACGCGATCTATCCGCTGACCCGCGCGGCAGAAGCCTATGCCGCCGTGCTCGGCTCGTCGCGCGATCGCGTCGTCTTCCAGCCCAACGGGTGAAGCCATGCATGTCGTCCGCCTGAATGACGCGCCGCGCTACGAAGCTCCCGGCCATAGCGACATGCGGATGTTCCGCCTGCAGGGCCGCGAGGCCGGGCCGAGCGATGTGATGTGGCTTGGCATGAGCCAGATCCTGCCCGGCGGCGGCATCGCACCCTCCGCCTCGCCGGAAGAGAAGTTCTATGTGGTGCTGCACGGCGAGGTGACGTTCGAAACGCCGGACGGGACTGCCACACTGAGCCCCTGGGATTCCTGCCGCATCGCGCCCAATGAAATCCGCGCGCTGCGCAACGAGACGAACAAACCGGCCGTGGTGCTGCTCGCGATGCCACTGCCCAACACCGCCAGAGGCTGAAAGCCCGGCATTTGCGTTCACACGGAGGAAACCCATGGATCGCCGACAGTTCGTGATCGGCTCCGGCCTCGCTGCGTCCGCGGCGTTGATCGGCGGCAATGCGACCGCACAGACCTATCCAAACCAGCTCGTCCGCATCGTCGTGCCGTTCTCGGGCGGCAGCATGACGGACATTCTCGCGCGCACCGTTGCCGAGAAGCTCGCCGCCAAATGGAAGCAGCAGGTCATCGTCGAGAATCGGCCTGGCATCGCCGGCGTCAGCAGCATCGCCAAGGGCCCCGCCGACGGATCGCAGATCATGCTGACCTCCAACGGCCACAGCGTGGTCGGTGTGGTGAACAAGAATCTCGGCTTCGATCCCATCAAGGACTTTGCTGCCATCAGCCGGGTTGCGACCACCGCAGTGATCCTGATCGTGCCGCCGGACGCGCCGTTCAAGACGCTGGCCGAATTCATCGCCGCTGCAAAGGCAAAGCCGGATGGATTGAGCTACAGCTCCGCGGGCGTCGGTAGCTCAACCGGCATTGCGGCAGAGCTGTTCAAAAGCCTCACCGGCACGAAAATGGTGCTGGTGCCGCATCGCGGACAGCCGGAATCGCAGGTCAGTGTGATGCGCGGCGACACCAGCATGGCCTTCACTTTCTTCAATGTGGGCGGCGACCTCATTCAATCCGGCAAACTGCGCGCGCTGGCCGTCACCGGCAAGGCGCGCTTGCCGCAATTGCCCGACGTGCCGACCTTCGCCGAAGCCGGATTGCCGGATTTCGCTTATGACAGCTGGTTCGGCATGCTCGCCGCCGGCGCAACGCCGAAGCCGATCGTGAGCCAGATCGCACGTGATCTTGCTGAAGCGCTCACCGATCCCGCTTTGATCCAGCAATATGCGGCGCAGGGCGTCACCATCACCAGTTCGACGCCCGACGCCTTCGAGGCCGAGTTACGCAGCGATGCGGAGCGCTATGGGAAGCTCGTCGCCGCGGCGGGCTTATAACATGTAGGGTGGGCAAAGGAGCACAGCGACGTGCCCACCACCAAGTGCTGTGCAGGCGAAGGTGGGCACGCTACGCTTTGCCCACCCTACAGATAGCCGCTCAAATTCAAAATCGTTGGCGCATCGCCGTTCAGCGGATTGGCGGGATCGCGTGCATAGCGCAGGGTCTCGAAGCGCATCGACCGGGCATCAATCATCAACAGACGCCCGACAAGTCCCTCGCCGAATCCCACGATCTCGCGAATCGCCTCCAGCGCCATCATCGAACCGATCATGCCGGCCAGCGCGCCCATCACGCCGGCCTCCTGACAGCTTGGCACCGTGCCAGGTGGCGGCGCTTCGGGGAACAGGCAGCGATAGGTCGGGTTCAGCGCGCCCGCGTCGTTGCGCTCATGCGGTCGCAATGTTGTCAGCGATGCATCGAAGGTGCCGAGAGCCGCGGAGATCAGCGGCTTGCCGGCGAGGTAACACGCATCCGACACCAGATAGCGCGTGGTGAAATTGTCGGAGCCATCGAGCACCAGATCATAGGCACCGATCAGCGCCATCGCATTCGCCGCCGTCAGCCGCTCGCCATGACCGACGAAATTCACATGCGGATTGAGTGCATGGATTTTTGCTGCCGCGCTATCCACTTTCAGCGCGCCGATATCCGGGGTCGCATGAATGATCTGGCGTTGCAGATTCGACAGCGACACCTCGTCGTCATCCACCACGCCCAGCTTGCCCACGCCGGCTGCCGCGAGATACATCAGCGCGGGCGCGCCGAGCCCGCCGGCGCCGATCACCAGTACCTTTGCCGCACGCAGCTTCGCCTGGCCGGGACCACCGACCTCGCGCAACACGATGTGGCGCGCATAGCGCTCGAGTTCATCGCCGCTCAGCATTGTCCTGTCATCTCTCCGTCAGCCGCATCGTGAACCATGGCGTGGCTGTCTCCGACCCACGAGATGTGCTTAATTGCCGTAAAATCAATCGCAGGCTTCATACGGGACATGTCATGAGATCGATACTGTCGGCAACCGCGATGATCATGCTGGCCTCCGCGGCGCATGCACAGGCCCCCGCCCCGAACACGCCAGTGAAGCCGAAGCCAGTCGCCACCGTGCCCGTGCGCCCTGCTTTGCAGACCCCCGCCGACACCGCAAAAGGCATGACCCAGGCCGAACGCCTGTCGATCCAGTCCGATCTCGCCTGGACCGGGAACTACAACGGCGCCATCAATGGCGAAGTCTCCGACCGCATGGTCGCCAGCATCAAAGCTTTCCAGAAAAACAATGGCGGCAAGGAAACCGGCGTACTGAACCCGCAGGAGCGCGGCCTGCTCGCTGCCGCTGCGAAGAAGCCGCGTGACAATGTGGGCTGGAAAATCGTGACCGACATGATCACCGGCGCCAAGCTCGGCATTCCCGGCAAACTGGTGCCGCAGCAGATTTCCGATACGGCCGGCAGCCGATGGCAATCCGCCTCCGGCACGATCCAGGTGCTGCTGACACGTCGCAAGGAGGAGGGGCTGACATCGGCGAAACTCGCCGAAGCCGAGCGCAAGGCGCCTGGCCGCAAGCTCGATTACAGCGCGGTGAAGCCGGATTTCTTTGTGCTGTCCGGCCTGCAGAACCAGAAGAAATTCTATGTCCGC
>CALRZK010000068.1:0-9272 GCA_943372615.1 Bradyrhizobium ivorense
CACCGCCACCGCCGACGCCACCAGGTGCTGACGCGCCGTCGCTTCCATTCCCGCCAATGCCGTTAATTGCGGCCGCGCCGCCGGCGCCTCCGGCGCCTCCGCTGATCGAGCCGCCGCCGGTTCCTCCCGATCCACCCGTCACACCGGCACCACCGCCGCCGCCGCCTGAGTCGATGTCGCCATCCCCGCCTGCAGTTGAGGTGCCGTCCGTCGGGTTCGTCGTGCCGCCAGATCCGCCCAAAGAGTGGTTAGTAAGGTCACCGCCATTGCCACCGGTCTGCTGCGCGGCAGCCGGAGCGGACAGCACCAGCGCAAGCGCCAAGGTACTTGCCGTCAAGTGCAGGCGCATTCGGCGCAGTGCTGATGATGCAGTCGTGTTGGCAATACAGGTTTTGTCGAACAGCGAAGTCATCATCGGAAGCATTCCCGGCATTTCAGATCAATCAGTTGGCGGCTGTAGGATGGGTTGAGCGTCTTCGCGAAAACCCATCACCTCACGGCAGGCGGTTGATGGGTTTTCGCTGCGCTCAACCCCTCCTACGATTCATCACTCACCACGCGTAACGCACCACGCCCTTGCCGGCGTAGCTGCGCGTCACATCCGAGAACTCGCCTTCAAACGTGCCGGCGATGGACCAGCCGTTCATCCACTTCAGTTCGGCAGAGGCCGACGTCAGCGCGGTATGCTTCGCGAGCGAAGCGCCGTTGACGATGAAGCTGGCGCCGGGCAGCGATTGGAAGGTCGCCGACGCCGAGCGGTCGGGGTTGTAATCATGTGCCCAGGCCGCGCGGCCGCGCAGTGTCAGGATCGCGTCGTTGACGGCGAAGGACTTGTCGGTGCGGAAGCCGAGTTCACTGCGCGTGGCGGTGATGGTCTTGCCGCTATAGGCGAGTGCAAATGTATTGGCGCCGGCGACGACGCTTTCCGCATAGGACGGCAGATCTAACGCCGTGACCTGCACCGCGCCGTAAGGCGTGAGGCCGAAACCGCCGATCCACGGTGTCACGAAGCGATTGCCGATCTCGACGCGGCCCGAATAGCTGTTCGCATTGAAGTTCGCGCGCAACTGATCGAAACCGGCCACGGTCACCACGCGATCGGTGGTGACGTCCTGCCAGCCGTAAGCGGCGGCGGCGCTGACATAGACCGAGCCCATCATGTGGCGCACGAAGCCGCCGACTTGAAACAGATCCGAGCGACCGGAGCCGCCGCCATTCACGGAGAAGTTCGTTCCGCCGCCGGCCATCGAGAGGCCAGCCACGGTGAACGGCGAGAACCAGTAGTCCGCGCCGACCGCCATGCCATAGATGCTCGACTTGCTGTTGTTCGTGCCGGCAACCGCATTGCCGTCGGTGGTCTGCGAACCGCCGAAGCCCGCAGCCCACACATTCCAGCGCTCCTGCGGCGCGAGCATCGGCGCCTTGCGATGCATCGATGCGAAGGCGTCGGTGGGCGCGCGCTTCGGCGCGGCATAGGCCATCGCTTCATCGGCATAGGGCATCGCGCCCGGCGCCGCGTCGCCACGGCCGGCCGCGAAGGGATCGGTCATCTGCATCATGAAGATGTTGGCGACATCGAAGCTCGTCTGCTGGCTGCCGGGCGCGAGTTCGCCGGACACTTGCGACAGGCCCTTCGCATCGAGCGCGCCGAACACCAGCGGAATGCCGCCGGTGCGGTTGAAGAAGCCAGTCAATGCGTTGGCGACGCTACCCTGATTGCCCGGGAGCGAACCGAATGACGGCGCGTTACCGCCCGGAGTCGGATTTGGTGTCGGATCCGGCGTCGGCGTGAAATCCAGCGTCAGGTTGAGATAGGCGTTGTTGCTGTCGGTGCTGAGGCTCGATTTGAAGTTCGTCGGCAGGTTGGTATTGACCGGCCCGCTGAACTTGCCGCTCACGCCGCCTTGCGCATTGAGGATCGTATACTGCTTCTCGACATAGGTAGCCGGCGCGAAATTCGCTTTCACAGTGGCGCCACCAAGTGTCGCAGTGCCGGTGACATTGACGCGATCCACATTGTTCGGCGCCACTTCGACCAGATAGGTCGATGCAGCCGTGAACGACAGATTGCCCTGCACGGTGAGCGTGCCGATGGAATTGCCCGGAGCCAGCGTGCCGCCATTGATGGTGGTGGTGCCGACCGTGCCGTTGCCGCCGAGCGTGCCGCCTGCATTCACGGTCACGCCCGATGACGCGGTGATATCGCCATTCACGCTGAGCGTGCCGCCGTCGATCGTGGTGGCGCCCGTATAGGTGCTGGTGCTGGTTTTCGAGAGGGTGAAGTTTCCGCTGCCGGTCTTGCGCAGGCTGCCGGTGCCGGTCAAGGCGCCATCGAATGTCGATGATGAATTGTCGGCGCCGGTCGTCAGCGCATAGCTGCGCAGCAGGACCTGTCCGTCACCGCCCAGCGAGCCGATGGTTGCGGCGCCGACACCCAGGTCGAGCGTCTTGCCGGTTGAGATCCAATAGAAGCTGTTTGCGGAGAAAGCATTGGCTGCGCCCTGTGCCAGCGTTCCCGACACCGTTGTCCTGCCGGAATAGGTGCTGGCGCCGGTCAGCGTCAGGATGCTGGCTTGCCATTGTTCCACATCACCGGTGCCGGAAATCGCGCCGGCGAATGTCACGTCGTCGGTGCGATTGAACCTAAGCGTGGCGTTATTGACGACATCGCCGGTGATCATGCCGGACGTATTGCCCCAGCCGATCTGCAACGTGCCGGCGGAGATCGTGGTGCCGCCCGTATAGGTGTTGGTGCCGGTGATGATCGTCGTGCCGGTGCCAAGCTGCTGGACCGCGCCGGTGCCTGAGATCACGCCGCTAACGAACAAGTTGTCGGAGCGCTTGAATGCGAGCGTGGCATTGTTGACTACATTGTTGGCGATCGAGCCGGTCGTGCCGCCCGCGCCGATCTGCAGTGTGCCTGACGTGATCGTGGTGCCGCCGGAATAAATGTTGGCACCGGTCAGCGTCAGCGTGCCGGTGCCGTTCTGGATGATGCCGCCATTGCCGGTGATGACATTGTCCAGCGTGACGGCCGTGCTTTGATTGAAGGCCAGCGTCCCCGCGTCGATCGCGACATTGCCGGTAAGGCCGCCATTGCCGGAGAGCGTCAGCGTATTCGCGCCGCCGGTGAAGATGATGGCATTGGCGCGGGTGACGGCGTCGCCGGCGAGGCCACCCGAGATCGTGCCGCCCCGGTTGTCAATGGTCAGGCCCGCGCCGATCACGCCGACGCCGCCGACGCCCATCGTTCCACCGGTGCCATAAAAATCGCCGGCCAGGCCACCATCGCCGCCGCGGATTGCACCGGTATTCGTCAGCGAGACGCCCGAGGTCGAAATCGACAGGCCGGCGCCGCCGACTCCGCCGTCGCCGTTTGACACCATGCCTTGGCCGCCGCGGCCTCCGGCTCCGCCGGTAATCGTGCCTTGATTGGTCAATGCGGCAGCACCGGTATAGGACACACCGACACCGCCGGCGCCTCCACTGCCGGCACGCCCCGTGCTAAAGACGCTGTTGCCGCCGGCGCCGCCGGTGATGTCAGCCGTGTTCGGGCCCGTTGCACCGGTGGCGATCATGCCGATGCCACCGGTGTCACCCGGATTTCCGCTTGTGCCATCGCTCCCGCGCCCGCCGCTGATCGGCGTGCCCGTCGCCGGAAAGGTCCCCGTCTCGCCGGTCGCGCCATCCGCCACGGCCTGCCGGATGCTGGCCGAGGTCGTGAGCGCCATGGCGGCAAGCGCGAGCACACTTGCCGTGCGGCGCCATCTCGCCTGCGGGCGGGACCGTGATCCGGTGCCGGGAAACTGTCCGTCCGCGATGCGAGCGGACGCGTTGGCAACACAGTTCAGGTCGAGCGGCGATGGCGACATCGAAGGCATTCCCGGCATTTGCACCGACAGCACTGTCGGCATTCCAATCGCGCAGGCGTCCGCCTGCACGCAGTGTCCGGGATGAGCGATGTCAGGTCAGGCTGGTGCGAAGCTAACAGGGCCACTCGCGCGTCACCGACGCCCACTCACACAAAACACACTTTCGCCACGCTTCAGCGATTCGCCTAGGGGGTACAATGCGACCGGTATGCGTACCCAACACGGTGCTGCGCTTTCTGGATGAGGTGAGTCATTTTGGTAACAAGGTAATGCCGTTGGTTCACAACCATTCATGGCATCGTGCCGCGCGACGACACGCGCGCGAGCTGCGGGATGGGCCGAGCGCAGCGAAACCCATCCAACGTTCATCGCCTCACCACACGTAGCGCACCACGCCCTTGCCGGCATAGCTGGTGCTGACATCGGAGAATTCGCCGTCGAAGGTGGCGGCCACCGACCAGCCGCCATTGAAGTTCATCTCGGCCGAGGCGGAGGTGAGCGCGGCGTTGCGGGCGGGCTGGGCGCCGTTGACGATGAAGGTGGAGCCCGGCAGCGACTGGAACACGGCGCTGATGTTGCGATCCGAATTATAGTCATGCGCCCAGGCGGCGCGGCCGCGCAGCGTGAGCAGCCCTTCCGCCATCGCCCATGACCTATCGCCGCGCAGGCCGACCTCGGTGCGGGTGGCGGTGGCGGTCTCGGCGGAATAGTTCAGCGCGAAGCCACCGGTGCCGTTCAGCGAGGTCTCGGCATAGGACGGCAGATGGAAGGCTGTGACCTGCACGGCGGCGTAAGGCGTGAGGCCGACGCCGCCGATCTCCGGCACGAGCCAGCGTTTGCCAGCTTCGATACGGCCGGAGAACGCATTGGCATTGAAGTTCGCACGCAGCCGATCCATGCCGGCTGCCGTCACCAGGCGATCGGTGCGGATGTCCTGCCAGCCATAGGCGGCGGTCGCGGTGATATAGGACGACGCGATGCTGTGACGGACGAAGGCGCCGGCCTGGAACAGATCGGACTGGCCGCTGCCGCCACCTGCGACGGAGAAGCTGGTGCCGCCGCCTGCGAGCGCGAAGCCGGCGACCGTCTCGGGCGAGAACCAGTAGTCGGCACCGACTGCCGCGCCACCGATATTACCGGTGGTACGGTTCGAGCCGAGCAGCGTATTGCCATCGGTGGTGCGCGAACCGCCAAAACCGGCCGCCCACACATTCCAGCGCGCTTCATAGGCTTTTGGCGGCGCTTTGGTGAACATGGCGAAGGCATCGCGCTCGGCGCGCGTGCGCTTGCGGCCGTCCGGCGCGTAAGCGAGCGCACTGTCCTCAGTGAAAGCGAACATGGACGGTGCAGTGCCGCTGCGGCCGACGGTGAAGGGATCGGACAGCACGCCCATGAACTGCGTCATGGCATCGAAGGTCGTCTGCTGCGCGCCGGTCACCGTCTCGCCGGACACCTGCGTCAGCGCATTGAGGAGATTGTTGCCGGTCAGCGCGAAAAAGGGATTGAACGAGGCCGGCAGGCTCGCACCCGACAAGATCGCGTTGTCGATACCGGTCGCGACATTCCTCTGATTGACCGACGCGCCGGCCGGCAGGATCGGGCCGAGCAGACCGGGATCGACCGTGAGCAACACGTCGTTGCCGACATAGCTCAGCCGCGCATTGCGCGCGAAATTGCCTGTTACGGCAGCGCCGCTGAAAGTCCCGCTCAGCGTGCCCGCATTGAGGATCGTATAAGTGGTCGTCGCTCCGATATGCGTCAGCGGATTGACGCTCACCTTGCCGGCAATGGCTGCGTTCCCTGTGACGACCGTCCTGTCCGACGACGCGCCGGAGATCTCCAACAGATAGGTGGAAGCGGCGGTCATGGTGAGGCTCGCCATGGTGAGCGTGCCGATGGAATTGCCGGGCGCCAACGTGCCGCCATTGATGGCGGTGGCGCCGAGCGTGCCGCTGCCGCCGATGGTGCCGCCAGCATTGACGGTGAGCAGGCTGGCGGAAGCGAGATTGCCGTTCACGGTCAGCGTGCCGCCATTGACATTCACGGGGCCTGCATAAGTCGCGGTGCCCGTGAGCGTCCACAGCGAACTATCGATCTTGTTGAAGGTGCCGAAGCCCTGATACTGCGCGGCCGGGTTGAGCTGCGAGATATCGAAACTCGCAGCGCCGGTGCCGCCGAGCTGGAAAGTATCACTGCCGGTGCCGAGTACGTTGCCCGTAATCACCGATCCCGGCGCCAGCGTGAGCGTGTTGCCGGTGCCGGCGAAGACGATCGCCGCCAGGCTGCCGCTGATGGTGCCCGCGTTCCACACCGACGAGCCACCGCCGAAATTGTAGACGCCGTGAAACCCACCGGTGATCGATCCGCCGGCCTTGTTGACCACCGTCGCGAAGGTCTGGGCGGAAACGCCATCGTCCTTGCGCCCGATGACGCTGCCGGAATTGACGAGATTGACGGCCCCCGTGGAAGCCGTGATCCCATCGACATCGCCGTCGATGGTCGCGCCGGCATTATTGGCGACTGTTGCATCTGTCTGGGCGAATACGGCACTTCCGGTTGCTCCGGCGATGCTGCCGGAATTCGTCACCTCGGCAGTTCCAGACAAGCTGACGATACCGAATTGAGCGCCGCTGATGGTGCCGCCGGCATTATTGACCACCGTGACTGCGGTGATGCCGCGAACGCCATCGATGCTTGTACCGTTGATTGTGCCGGCATTCGTCACACGGGTGACGCCAAGCGAGGAAACACCATAGGTCGCGCCTGAGATCGTGCCACCGGCATTGTTGATGACCACCGCGTCTCCAAGGCTGCGAACGCCGCTGTTGCTGCTGCCCGCGACGGCGCCGGAATTCGTCACCATCGCCGTCCCCGCATCCACATACACGCCGGTGGTACCGCTGATCGTGCCGCCCGCGAGATTGCTGACCACACCGCCGCTGCCCCCATAGATCGCGCCGCCGGTCACAGCCGCAATGCTGCCGGCATTGGTGACGTTGGCCACACCTTGGGTCACGATCGCATTGACGCCGGCCTGGATGCTCCCGGTCGCCGCATTGACGACCGTCGCACCACCGCTGGCGCGGATGGCATAGCTGGTCGCGCCGTTCAACGTCGCTTCGATACGGCCGAAATTCGTGACATCGGCCATGCCCGTATTGACGTAGATGCCGTGGATGCTCGCGCTCACAGTGCCCGTGGCATTGTTGATCAGCGTCAGGCCCGTCTCCGTCCTGATGCCGGAACCGGTGGTGATGCTGCCGAAGATGCCACCGGAATTCGTGACACTGGCGGCTCCGGTATTCGAATTGATGCCGTTCAAACCGCCGGTGACGACCGCCCCGGTGCCGACAGTGACGGTGGCATTTGCAAAACTTAGCCCTTGTGACGTTCCTGTTACCGATGCGCCATCGCCCACATTGATCGTGATGCCGGTCTGGTTGCCGGTGCCATAACCGGCACCACTTGCATTCTGGTCGGTGGTGACGCCCGTACAGGTGACCGTGGTGCCCGGCGCCGGAGTGGGTGCATTGGTGGCAGCAGGCGTACAGGCGGCATAGGCTTGGTTGCTGGCCATGCCCGCGGCCAGCACTACGATACATCTCGACGCATGGCGCAGCAGCCAGCGATCCAAACGCACCCTCGCCCCCATCACCGACGGCTCCGACACTACGGACTCAAAGTGTTTCCCGATGGCGCCACCCTGACACCTCGACAACCTGAAGTCACCATGACTGCGCGCACCAGACGCGCGAAAGACTGCCGGAAACAGGGACTTTTAGCAGGCGCGTCTCAAAATCCGGATGAATGTTGCAGGGCAGACACACGCTGTAGATGCAATCAAGGCACCTGATTACCGCCTGCATGGCAAGCGGTATCTGCGCCGTTGACCACGACCTGCGCGCTGGCGACAGACGAGACCGCAGCGACACCGCGATCCCTGTCGCGATCATGCGCACAAGATCTTTCCAGTGAAACGATACCGACACGCGGTTCCATCGATGCCGGGCGGAACGCCGGGCGCGATTCGACGTTGCCCCGCGCTGAAACACCGGACAGGGAGGCACCGCCATGACCGCATTCGTCAGTCAACTGAGCATCGTCGCCGCCTATGCGGCCATGGCCTTTGTAGGCGCCATCGTGCTGGGCGTGTTGTAAGGTGCGGTGCCGTAGGATGGGTAGAGCGCAGGCGCATCGCGCCGGAGCGAAACCCATCAGCCGAACCGTGCAGCAGGCTCCGCCGATGGGTTTCGCTGCGCTCTACCCATCCTACAGCCTCCCCCTCACGGTTAATCGACCACGCCGGCCATTGGTATCATTGCAATCCGCCTTGATACCCCCCCGCAGCAACAACTCGCGATGAAGCACGGACGACACATTTATCGTCTGTGATGACATCGTTTTTCCGCTTTGACGCAAATCTCCTGAAACCGGCTCTGGGTACTCCTGCCGCCAACGAGACGCCGAACGGGCGCTCATTCACAGGCGCTCAAACGGAGATATCCATGTTCACGCTCGCTCGTTTCGAAATGAAAGTTCGCCGTGCTGCCGTTGCCATCAGCGCCTTGCTCGCCGGCGCATTCGTCTTTGCCGGCCCGGCCAAATCGGCGCCGCTGCCGCTGTTTCCTTTCTTCATGTCGCCGCCGGTACAGCTGTCGCCGGGACAGGTCGAGCCCGCGCCTTACTATCAAGCGCCGCAGCAGCTCGAGGACGAGCGCCCGGCGATCGAACAGCCGTCGCGCTTCAAGCGCCAGACCGTGATCTATCCGACCCGCGAAGCGCCCGGCACCATCATCATCGATACGCCAAACACCTATCTGTATTACGTGCTCGGCAACGGCCAGGCGATCCGCTACGGCATCGGCGTCGGCCGCGACGGCTTTACCTGGTCCGGCGTGCAGACGGTGACGCGCAAGGCGGAATGGCCGGCCTGGACGCCGCCCGCCGAAATGATCGCGCGCCAGCCTTATCTGCCGCGGCACATGGCCGGCGGCCCCGGCAATCCGCTCGGCGCCCGCGCCATGTATCTCGGCAACACGATCTATCGCATCCACGGCACCAATATGCCGGAGACCATCGGCACCCAGGTGTCCTCCGGCTGCATCCGCCTCACCAATACGGATGTGTCGGATCTGTATGCGCGGGTCACGGTCGGCACCAAAGTGATCGTGCTGCCGATGGACCGCCGCGCCGATAACAGCCGCGGCAAGCGCGGGTAACAATCCCGCCTTACTTTGCCCACTTGAGCGCTTGATGTACTGTCCCCGCATATTGCATGCGGGGACATCATGCGTTTGAAGAGTATTTTGATCGGCGGTGCGCTGATCGCCGTTTCTTTCGTGGCAGCCTTGAAGATCATGGATTACGTCGCGCCGCGCGGCAAAGGCGCGGCCCCGACGC
>CALRZK010000069.1:0-9265 GCA_943372615.1 Bradyrhizobium ivorense
ACAAAATCCTTGCCGTCGCGGACATAGGGCAGTTCGAGACCACCTTGGTCAACCTGGCCGTAAACGCACGCGATGCTATGAACGGCGAAGGGCGTCTCGTCATCTCCGCCGAACCGGCCGTCGAGATACCGGCCGTCAGGTCTCATCCAGCCCGGCTTGGCGACTATGTTGCGGTCTCGGTGGCGGATAGCGGAACGGGCATTTCACCCGAGAACATCCAGGCGATCTTCGAACCGTTCTTCACCACGAAGGAGGTTGGACGCGGCACCGGGCTCGGCCTGAGCCAGGCCTTCGGGTTCGCGAAGCAGTCGGGCGGCGACATCTTGGTTGCGAGCGTCGTCGGCGAAGGTTCAATGTTCACCCTGTACCTGCCTCGCAGCCATGCGACGACCGCTGCCGATACCGCGCCGGCGCCGCATACAGATCTCACCAGCGGGCAAGGACATAGGATCCTCGTCGTCGAAGACAATCCGGACGTCGGCAAATTCTCGACCGAGCTCTTGCAGGATCTAGGCTATTCGACGGAATGGGTGCGGTCTGCCGACCAAGCACTCGCTGTGCTGTCCAAGGACGAATTCGCCTTCGACCTCGTTTTCTCTGATGTCATCATGCCAGGAATGAACGGCGTTGAATTGGCAGCCGTCGTTCGCGAAAGATATCCCGGACTACCGGTCGTCCTCACGTCTGGATACAGCAGTGTTCTTGCCGAAAGCGCGCACCGCGGCCTCGAACTCATTCAGAAACCATACTCGGTGGAAGTCCTTTCGAGGACGATCCGGAAAGCGGTCGGAGATCGCCGTCCCCTAGGGTGAGCAGTTAGCTCACGAAGAACTGCCCGCTCTCTGGTGCGTCAGCTTCTGGCGCAGAGTGGCCAGTGTGTCTCTTGGAGCTTCCCGTATGAAGGTACGGATACTGAAGAACATTGAGTGAAATTTAATGTTGTAGGAGGTGCCTGGTGTGCGCGCCAGTGCTCGATAGAGCACCAAAATCTAGATACACGCCAATCAGAGCTGAAACTTATATCGCACTGCAGCGTAACTGGTGTTACGATGCAGTGATTAAGTGGGCGTGAATGCCAAGAGGACTTCCTCAGTGTGGCCGGTGTCGGCGCACTGTCTCAATTGATCCCCAAACTAAGATCTTCAGATGCTTTAAGTGCGATGACGCGGCGGCAAAAGCCAAAACCCCGCCGGAGGAGACGGGCGTCCTCAGTCCGCGAGGGACTGTGAGCGCCGTTGGGCATCGCTCGACCGCTGGATGCACCAAAGCCAAAATGAAAGCGAGCGCCCGCCGTCCGGCTTTGGGGGCTGAGTAAGACGGCGGGGCTGCGCCTGGGCGACGAATTAACTTCACCCACGAAATCAAAGCGCCCGTAGGTGCACTGTTCCTCACTTCGGCAACTTTGCGACGAATTGCTACATTCCGTCGCGGAACGAGTCGCTGGCAGCATCGTCGTGCTCGATGATGATGATGTGAGAGATGCCCATGAGCGAAGTTTACGATGGTGCAGCCGACAACAGGCGCGACGGATTGCTTAGCTTGGAAGACGGACTGATCGATATGCAGAACCTTTCCGTCGAACTCAAAATGGAAACAACGGCCGCGCTGCTTAGGATGGCGATACTGGACGTCCGGCAGGCAATGGGATTTCTCAAGCGCCTGAATGGTTAGTGGACCCCACCGTCCCAGTCTTGCGGGACGGTAGAGCTTCTTCCACTGAGCGGGGACGGCCGCTCCTTTAAGCAATGGCTGCGTGTCCGCGCCGTTCCTTACTCGCAAAAGAAAAGCCCCGCCGAACCGGGGCAGTTGTGGATAGTCTCGGGAGGAATGGACGTTCCGCTCCGGCAATCCCAAACAATACGCAGCGTTACGGCTAGGACTTCTTCTTCGGCACTTTCTTGCCCATCTTCCGCGCTTTCGAAAGCCCAATGGCGATCGCCTGCTTCTTGCTCTTCACCTTGCCGCCCTTATCGCTGGGGCCGCTCGTTTAAGCGGACTCTTAAAGCCCTGTGGGTGGGTGGCCTGGGAAGGTTCGCCTAAAGGCGAACAGGCTTTGATAACCCAGCCAGGAACGAAACCCACCATGTTCTCTTGGTTCCGGTGGGGGCAGAGGAGAAGGCGATGCGAAAAGCTGCGGACTGTCCAGACTGCGGAAATGCGAGAATGTTTGTCGGATTTGAAGCTCACATAGAGGAGCACCGCGAACATGTGCGCATATTCGTCTGCCGCGCCTGCCATGTGATGGAGAAAGTCTTGGTCACCGACAAGGGCGCGCACATCATCGAACGCAGGGGAGAGATACGGCCCCCGCAACAGACCCTGAAAGCGAACGTGCCCGAGCCCGCCTAGTGCGGGCTTTCGTTTAACTAGTTGACGACCCTGCGGTGCATCGACGAATTCTATTAACCGCTCAGGAACTCATCCCCTATAGCTGCATTAAGCAGAAAAATGCGGGAGGCCCCCATGCGGATGGAAAACGTTCTGAGTACCTGGAATGGGCCGGACAGCCTCATCGTCGAAAGCTTCGACAACAGCGTCCGTTTCAATATGGAGATGGCACTCGACAAGGCGTGCCAGTTACTTCCGCCCAAGCTCAACAATCACGATTTCCGCCGAATGATCGCGGTCAAAATTGCCGAGCAGGTAAGGGACGGGCAGTGCTCCGCAGAGACAATCAATCTCGCCGCAACCAAGGCAGTCGAGGATCTCCGGCAGCAGCATTCTCGTTAGGCCGGTTATCCTGCCAAACCGTGGGCTGTGCATTCGCGGCTATCGGCACTGATGCCTTCTGGTATTCTTCTGCCAAAGCGACGATTTCGCGCCGCCGCTCCGGTTCGCTGATGTTTAGGTAAGCAACAACAAGCTTCAGGGCCTCGCCATCCGACGCACGGCCAAATTTCACATGTCCCACTCCCACTCCCACACCCTTGTGATGGCGCTTCAATGGGCCAACCGGGCGCGCGCACGGTAATCCGGCGCGGGATGTTCGCAAGTTAAATCGCGCGTTTTGCGCACGCTGCAAGCGTCTGTGACAATTCAGCATCTGCGACGTGGCAGACGCACCCAATCGTCAAAGTACGGTGGATGAATCACGTTGGTGGTACGGGCGGGTGAGCGTGCACCCTCATCCGTCTCGGCTATTTCTTTCGGTGCATAGCCAAACAACAGAAAGTAGGCAGCATGGCTGCCCCCAGCTGTCACGCCGGGATTCCAGCCAATGTTCGGTACTACAAATCGGAGGCGATGTTTGAGGCGCTCGGGTTGCAACGCCGTCGTCAGCAAAGGCTCAGCGACCCAGCTCAAACTACTCCTCGATGAGTACGGTGAGAACATCGAGCACATCAAACGGTTTGAGAAGGAGGCGAAGCAAAACTATCCGGCGCCGTTGATGCCGTATCGGAAGACCAACCCCATCGATCCATGGCCGCCCCACATGCGGTTCGACGGTTGATGCGGAGGATACAGACCGCTGTTGACCCAAGCCGGAGCGGCTAGCGGCTCTGATTGACGATCTCTTCAACCTTGTGATCACATTCCGAGCACTCAAACATTCGCACAATATGATCTGGCTCACGGGGCATAATCCGGGTGAGATACGTGTTTGCGGTACACTCGGGGCACGGCAGACGGTTCAAATGTGGAGTGTTTGAAAGCATGGGCATACTCGCGCTTGAGGCGGCGGGAGGCGCTGAACTTTGATCACCGATGTCGGCCACGGATCTCGCGGTGCCCCCAAACATAACGAGCACCGGGCTCCAACGATAAGGCGATTATTCATAGGCCCGATCCTGGAACGATGCACAGGACTGTCACTTAGGGTGCATCAGAGCGGGAAACCACCTTGGCCAATATATTAGTCGTAGAAGATGACCTTCTTATCAGCATGTGGGTTGAAGACGCCCTCCGTGATGCAGGTCACTCCGTGTCGGTCGCTTTGAACGCCGATAGCGCCATCAGAATGCTCGAAAACGATGCGGGGATAAAAATCCTTTTCACCGACATCGACATGCCTGGCTCGATGGATGGACTGAAGCTAGCCTCTGCTGTCCGAGACAGGTGGCCGCCCATGCACATTATTATCGCCAGCGGAAAACACAGGCCCTACAGCCACGAAATGCCTGCACAGGCCATCTTTGTGCCGAAACCATATCTTCCGAAAGACATTTACGGGGCTGTAGGAAAGTTCCGCGGCTAGGTTCCGGCCGGGGAACAATTCCCTCCAATACACATTTCCCCAGCGAAATCAGGATTCTGCTGGAGGTGCACCATGGACGATCTTTCCAAAAAGGGTCAGCAAGATCGCAGCAAGATCAACATGCACGAGGCGCACGAAGTCTCTTACTGGACCAAGCACCTCAACGTGTCGAAGGAGGAGCTGCAGAAAGCGGTCGATAAGGTGGGCAATTCCGCCGCGGCCGTTCGCAAGCAGCTTAGCGCATGAAGCCTCTCTCGAAACAGTGGACTGAATCGGAAATTGCTCGGCTGAAAGAATTGGCAGCGAAAGGCGCTTCGACGATGCGCTGCTCCGCCGCGCTCGGAAGGAGCAGCAGCTCAGTTTCCAAAATGGCTAGAACCTTGGGATTTGAGTTGGCGGGAGTGAGGGCGGTGAAAGCCAGCAATCGTCAGAAAATCGCGGAAGCAGAGAAGTCGCTACCACCAGGCTCACGCCGCAATGACGGCACCTTCGCTTAATTGAACCAATAGGCTTCGATGTGATCGATGGCGAACCACATCAGCAGAACGCCGCCTAGAAGTATTGGCAGAATTATCAGCAACACATCTCGCTTAGACATGTGAGCCTCAAAGAAATGCCGCGCTGTTGCCAGCGCGGCTTTTCACTGCGGAGAGCTACTTGCTCATTCCGCCCTTGTTCTGCTGCCCCATTCCGTCTTTCGACGTTCCTCCCTGCTGCATGTTGTTGTTCATGCCCGAGGTGCCGGACATGCCGTCCTTCTTCATGGTGTCGGGACGGTCTACAGCAGTGCCAGTGCTGGTCGTGCCAGGCTGGTTCATGCCAGCGCCGGTCGAACCGGGTTGTGGGCCGCTCGGGTTCGCACCCGACTGAGCAAACGAAGAAGTTGCGGAAAGACCGAGAATTGCGGCGGCAACAATTATTTTCTTCATGAAAATCTCCTTGGGGTTGTTTCGTGCCGGAATAAGGGAATGCACAGGCCATCGTTCCGTATGGTGCTGGCATATATTTAGAAACCCATCTGACTGAGCCGCGTAAAGAAGTTGCAATAACTTTGTCAGGAAACATGATGTGGGTCAGACTCCAGCTATGGTGGACGGACGCACAAGACGGAAGGCTAGAGGCGGAGCTCGCCGCGGCACTGGCCGTCGTCTTGGCAGCGGTCGTTACGGCGAGCCTACGGCTTCTGTTCGAATCCTTTTGAGTGTCCCGTTATCGGTGCAGAGCCTCTTGAAGAATGGCACGCGCAAGCTCCCGCTTGTCGCTGCGGGTAAACCAAGCGAAGCCTCTATGATTGGCGCGTAAGTGCGTGCTCGGACTGGATCTCGGGACGTCTCTCGGCGTTTGCCAGAGTGTTCACCTATGGAGGTATCGATGCCCAGACAGTCGGCTTGAAGCAAACATCGGCAGCCGCACGGTCGGCGTCGCCGGGATCGTCAAACGCTTCGCCGAATCGACTTCATCGGCGTCGGTATCGATGGGCCATTCTTCGGACTGTTTTCGGAAGCGAGACTAACCGAAGCGATGGGATTTCTTCACTGCAGACTTCTTTCCAGGCGCCGTCTTTCTGGAAGCGGGTGGCAAGATTGCCCCGACCGCTGGCTTCCGAGATGACTTCCTAACCGCCTTCTTCACCACTTTCTTAGCTGCTGCCTTTTTAGCCATGAGGGCTCCGTTGCTCCTCCGCACGACAGGTAACGTGCCTGATTCTCGCTAACCCTACTTCAACATCTCCGACTTTGCTCCCCCGGAGCCACCTTCAAATAAGGAAGAGACCGAAGGCTTGCTGCTGGGGATACTTCATATTGTTAGTTGTGTTGAGCCTGCGCCTATTTCGGCTTTCCATAGATTTCTGGCTGAAGAACAGCCGTGTCGCGAGGGGCTGATCTTTGGAACCTGGACCGGTTGTTTCGGTTTCCGACAGGGCTGCCTTGGCTGCAATGTTCCCAACATGTGTGGAAAATGTACGAATTCGGCTTTTGGCTTGGAGTTATCGCGGCGGCCCTGACCTCGTTGTCCTACTGGCCACAAGTTCGGAAAGCGTTGCCACGTGGCGCGACGAAGGATTTGTCGGTCAAGACGCTCACATTGCTCACGTTGGGACTTGTATGCTGGGTCACATACGGCGCGCTACGACACGATTGGATCATCCTGATCGCAAACGCCATCGGCGCCAGTCTCTCCGCAACGACACTGGTATGCAAACTTCGTGACATGAAGGTGTCGCGACATCGCGAGGAAAGCAGATGACGTTGTGGATCGCGTTTGGCGCCCTGGTTCTGCTCACTGCCTGGCTGCCAATGGTTCTCAAGGAAGCGCCGCTCTCTCTGCCGATCGTATGCGTCCTCATTGGTGTCGTCGGTGTCTGGGCTGCGCCGGGGCTGGCGGTCCCGCATCCGGGTACTGATCTCAAATTAGTTGAAGAGATCACCGAACTCGTCGTTATTATTTCGCTCATGGGGGCCGCCCTCAAGATCGATCGGCGGCTCGGTTGGCAATCCTGGATGACGACGTGGCGTCTGCTTTTAATTGCGATGCCTCTCACCATCGCGGCGCTTTCGGCCGCGGGATATGGCATTCTCGGACTGCCACTGGCCTCGGCGCTTCTTCTGGGGGCCGCGCTTGCACCAACCGATCCGGTGCTGGCTTCCGACGTTCAGGTCGGGCCGCCCAGGTCCGGTGAGGAAGACGACACTCGCTTTGCACTCACGTCGGAAGCCGGTTTGAACGACGGGCTGGCATTTCCCTTCGTGATGGGGGCGATAGCGTTGGCTCACAGCCACAGCGGTGTGGGCGATTGGTTGTTGCGATGGCTTCTGATCGATGTCGTTTGGCGCTTGGCGGCCGGCATCGCGATCGGCGCTGGCCTCGGTTATCTGTTGGGATGGCTTGTTTTCCGTGTCCCGAACCGCGCGAAGCTGTCGCGAACAGGCGACGGATTTGTTGCGTTGGGGATTACCATCATCGTCTTCGGCGTCTCCGAGGTCGCACACGGATACGGTTTTGTTTCGGTGTTCGTGGCCGGGATCGCTGTGCGGGCGGCCGAGCGCAGCAACGAATATCATCAAACGCTGCACGATTTTTCCGAGCAGCTGGAGCGTTTGCTAATGATGATCTTGCTGGTGTTGTTCGGTGGCGCGTTAACGACGGGTGGGCTTCTTGACGCGTTGGATTGGCGGTGCGTGGCCTATGCGGGGCTCGCAATCTTTGTTGTACGTCCTGCGTGCGCCTGGCTCTCGCTCAGTGCGATGGCATGCCCAGCCGTCGAGCGCGGCGTAATAAGCTTCTTTGGTATCCGAGGTGTTGGCTCTATTTTCTATCTTGCCTACGCGATGCGGAAGGAGAGTTTCGAGGGCGGTGATGTCATCTGGAGCACCATGGCGCTCATTATCCTGACCTCAATCATGCTGCACGGCGTGACGGTGACGCCAACGATGCGGTTGATTGACCGGCGTCAAGAGGAGGGAACAGCGGCCCGCGAATCTCGCGCGATAGCTGGACGCTGATGACAGCGAGCCGATGAACTGAGGTTTATGTCATCACTGAGAAAAAGACGCATCCGGCCCGCACCTGCATTATCTCATCTAGGAAATCTCTCTAGGGAGTTTCCATGCAGGGTCTGGTTCACATTCTTCTGTTTTCGCCTCGGCGCGATAATCTCTTGCCGCGTCGAGCAGCGTCCTTTTGACCTCTGTATCGGCTGTCTGCGCGGCAATTGCTTCGGCACGTTCGGCCTGCTTGAGCAATGAATTCTTGTCCATGATTTGCCTCGTTCTGCTAAACAACTTTGTCCAGCGTGATCGGCAAGTCGCGCACACGCTTTCCGGTAGCATTGAAGATTGCGTTAGCCACCGCAGCGCCTACGCCGGTGATGCCGATCTCGCCGATGCCACGTGCGCCCATTGGCGTGCGCGGGTCCGGCTCATCGGTCCACATCACGTCGATTTGCGGAACATCCATGTGAACCGGCACGTGATACTCGGCAAGGGAAGGATTCATGATCCTGCCCGATCGTTCGTCGAACTGAGTTTCTTCCATCAGTGCCAATCCGAGGCCCATGATGATGCCGCCGCGGAACTGACTTGCGGCCGTTTTTGGATTGAGGATCCGGCCACAATCGAACGACCCGAGGAAACGGCCGATGCGTATTTCGCCAGTCACCGCATTGACCCTTGCCTCGCAAAACATCGCGCCATGGCTGTGCATCGACCAGTGCTGGGTCTCCAGCGGCATTGGCGCCTCGGCTTCTACGGTCACCTCGTCGCGCTGCGCGCGCGACAGGATCGAACGGTAGCTCTCCTGTCTGTCGGGGTCGCCGAGGGCGCAAAGCGCGCCATCGATCCCGCCGACTTCATTCGCCCGAAGGCCTGCCAATGGTGAATCATTTCCGGCAAGCTTCAAGAGTTCGGTGACGAGAGCGCGATGTGCTGCAGAAACGCTGGCGCCCACCGCCGCGGTCTGCTGCGAACCACCGGCGAGCACAACACCAGGTAGTGTCGTATCGCCATAGCGGAAATCGACTTGATCGAGTGTCAGGCCAAGCCGATCGGCGGCAACCTGGGTATGGGCCGTCGCGGTACCCATGCCCATCTCATGAGCCGCAACCGACACTGTCGCGCGGCCATCGCGATGGAGGGTGATCCGCGCGGCGCCGCCCGGCATGCGATAGTAAGGGTATGTAGCCGTGGCGCAGCCAAGCCCGATCAGCCAGTCGCCGTCTTGACGGGCACGTGGTGTCGCGCTGCGCTTGTCCCAGCCAAACCGCTCGGCCCCGCTCCGCCAGGCTTCGACGATGCCGCGCTGGGAGAAAGGCAGACCCATTGTCGGGTCCTTTTTTGGCTCGTTGCGCAGACGAAGCGCGATTGGGTCCATGTTGAGATCGACGGCGAGCTCGTCGATGGCGCTTTCCAAAGCGAAGGTGCCAACTGCTTCGCCAGGAGCCCGCATGAAAGTGTTGGCGACCATGTTCAGCTTGACGGTATCGACTTCGAGCCGGAAGCTCTTGGCCGCATAGAGACTGCGCGTCGCTATGATAAATGGCTCGGTCATGGCGTTGTGTGGCGTCATCGCCGT
>CALRZK010000070.1:0-9233 GCA_943372615.1 Bradyrhizobium ivorense
CGCTACGATCCGCTACGACCGTTCTATCTCGTCAATCTGGGCGATGATGCCGGCATCAAACTCTACGTCTCGTCCCGCTCCGGCGAGATCGCGCTCGATACCAACCGCACCGAACGCGTGTGGAATTGGCTCGGCTCCATCCCGCACTGGATCTATCCGACCGTCCTCCGCCAGGATCAGCCGCTCTGGCGGCAAGTGATACTGTGGTCATCAGGCATCTGTCTCTTGGTCGGCATCACCGGAATCTGGATCGGCATTCTGCGCGTGCGCCTCAAACGGCGTTATGCGAGCGGCAATATCACGCCCTATGGTGGCTGGATGGCCTGGCATCACGTCACCGGCCTGATCGCCGGCGCCTTCATCCTGACCTGGATGTTTTCCGGCTGGCTGTCGGTCAATCCCGGCAACTTCTTCGATCGCCGCAGCACGACGACCGACATGCTGCAGCGCTATGCTGGTCATGCTGCGCCGACCATCGCAGCAAAATTGCCTGCGGCGCAAGCCAGGGTGGTCGAAGCGCGCTTTGCCTGGGTCGATGGCAGCCCGCTGGTGATTACGAAATCTCGTAGTGGCGCGCAGACAGTGCTGGATGCCGCCACCGGCGCTGCCGCTGTGTTGCCGCAAGACCGCCTCTGGGATGCCGCAGCAAACCTGCTTCCAGCTGCGCAAATCACGGCAAAAGAAGAGCTAAAAGACTACGATTCCTACTGGTATGCCCACCACCGCGAACGCGAGCTTCCCGTGCTGCGCGCGATCTTCAACGACGACGCGCAGACCTGGATTCATATCAGTCCGATCACCGGCGACATTCTCGGCCGGACGGATTCGAGCAGCCGCACCTATCGCTGGATGTTCAATGCGTTGCACAGCTTCGACTTCAAGCTGCTGCTGACCTATCGCCCGGCCTGGGATATCGTCGTGATCCTGCTGTCGATCCTCGGCGCCATCGTTTCGATCAGCGGCGTTGTTGTGGGATGGCGTTATCTCAAACGCTAGACGGCGAGCGGGCGCGGCATCTGTCGCGCAGGCTCCGGCGGGATCATGCCGATCAGTGCCTTGCGATCGGCGACGGCGTTATGGAATTGCTCGAGCGCGATATTGAAGGCCGTCAGCGTGCCTTCCTGAATCGCGCCATGCTCGTAACAGGTGAGCGTGTCGCGCAGGATGCCGTCGGCTTCGGTCTGCATGCTGTCGAGCTCTTCGAGCGAATCGCATTTGCGCGCGATCGCGATCATGTCGAGCAGGCGATCACGCTGCGAGACATTCACATTGCGCTCGTCGCGGCGGAAATAGCTCGCGAACCATGCGCCGGCCGAGCCCATGGCCGACAGGCCCATCAAGCTCCACCAAATGTAATCGCTGTAGCGATCGAGGAAGGTCTTCTCTTCGCCGTCCACATAGGCGGCGGCACCGGGATGCGCAGGGATCACCGCATCCTTGTCGGTGTCGGGCGTCTCGATCTTCGCCGCAAGCGGGAAGTCGTTGATGATCTGCTGGCGGATCGCGAACAGCTGGCGCGTCAGCGCGGAGACCGTGACTTCGGACAGCCCCTGCCGCGCGACGATATGATGCGAGAAGCTGATGGTCTTTACATCATCATCCGGCCGCGCCGGTGCCCCGCCAAAAGTGCCGGCTGGAATTTCGGAAGCTTCATAGACCGGATAGTTCGCCGCAATCGCATCCGCTGAATCGATCGCGAGGAAAGTCGGCGAACCACCATCGCGGGCCGATGACTGGATCGCGTCGCCGGTAATCTTGCTGTTCACCGGGCCTGCGGCCAGGAAGGCATCGACCTTCTGATCCTTCACTGCTTCGGCAATGTCGGTGGTCGAGAACTGCACCACCTGCACCTTGGTGGGATCGACGCCGTATTGGCGGAGGATCACATTGAGCAGATTGACGTTCGCCTGGGTCTTGCCGATCACGCCGATCCGCTTGCCCGCCAGTTCGGAAATCTTGGTAATTTTTGGGGGCGCCTTTCTGCCGCGAACCGACTTGGCCGCCGGCGGCACCCACATCACGACGACATTCTTGCGCAGCACCGCCACAGCGCGTGCGTTCTTCGGCACCGTGAGATCGCCCCGAATGACGGCGAGATCGGCTTTGCCGTCAGCCAATGCCTGCGCGCTCGCCGTGGCGCCATCGGTGATCTGCGGACGCAAACGCACCGAACGATGATCGCGCGAAAAGGCCTGCACCAGCGCCTGCACGACCTTGACGTCGTCGCTGTTTTGCGGCCCCACCGCGATCTTCAGCGGCACTGGCTTCATCGCAAAGTAATACGCACCGGCGACAGCAGCGACGATCGCCAGCGTGCCGGCCAGCGTGATCAATGTCATCTTGCGCCGGACCGAACGCGGCGACGGAAGCCCGATCGGTCCGACGACCTCGGGTCCATCCGTCATCGATCTCGAAAACAGGCGCTTCAAGTCCATTGTCACCAAAGTGGGTTGGAGCCGCAGTCTAGCAAAGTTCCGGGGCGCGTGCCCGTTCCATAGCCAGCATGGTTACCGGGGCGCGTGGTTACCCAAATTGCGCGCGATTAGCGCCTTATTGTGGCATGGATCGATGATGTGTCATTGCGCGTTGAGGTAAAGTTCAGGTGATGCAGGAGGTTGCCATGGTGAATCGACTATCGGCGGACGAGCGCAAAGCAGCGTTGGAGGAATTGGCCGGCTGGAGTGAGGTGAAAGGCCGCGACGCCATCGAGCGGACATTTACCTTCAAGGATTTCAACGAGGCCTTCGGCTTCATGGCGCGGGTCGCCCTTGTGGCCGAGAAACGCGACCACCATCCGGAATGGCGCAATGTCTACAAGACCGTAGAAGTGGTGCTGTCCACCCACGACGCCGATGGCGTGACGCAGAAGGATGTCGATCTAGCGAAAGCCATGGATGCCATCGCGAAGCAGCTCGGCGCCTGATCGTCGCCTTTCGTTGCGCAGCGCAGCCTCCGACACCATTTGAAACATGTCTGATCTGGCACGAGGAACATGACCGATGGCCACCGAACACAGCGTGGGATTTGAGCCGGCCGACCGGCTGGCGCAGGACCGCGAAAGCGTTCGCAAGCAGTTCTGGCGCAAGCTGAAGAAACTCGCCGTGAAGCTGCCCTTCATGGAGGATCTGCTCGCGGCTTACTATTGCGCTTTCGACCGGCAGACGCCGCGCCATGTTCAGGCGGCACTGCTGGGCGCGATTGCCTATTTCATCCTGCCCTTCGATTTCGTGCCGGATGTGCTGCCGATCCTCGGCTTCGGCGACGATGCCGCGATCCTCGCGACGGCGCTGCGGATGGTCGCAACGCACATCAATGATGATCACCGCGAGGCGGCGCGACGTGCGATCGCGCGGGGGTTGGAAGAGGACGCTCCGAGCTAGCCTGTCATCCCGGCGAAAGCCGGGATCCATACACGCTGGAGAGATGGTGAGAGCACCGTCGTCGTAGCGATGCGTTTTAGTTACGATGTCGGAGGTTATGGGTCCCGGCGATCGCCGGGACGACACACTCTCTCACTTTCACGGCTTCAAGATCACCTTGCCCATGGCCTGACGACCGCCAAGCACCTTCATCGCCTCCGCCGTCTTCTCCAGCGGGAAGGTGCGGTCCACATGGGCTGAGATTTTGCCCTCGGCAGCCCAGTTCAACAGCTTCGTGATGCTGGCGCGATACTTCTCGTGGTTCTGCCGCACCCAGGCGCCCCAGAACACACCGCGGATATCGCACCCCTTCAGCAGCGCCAGATTCAGCGGCATTTTTGGAATATCGCCTGCGGCAAAGCCAATCACCATAAAGCGGCCTTCCCAAGCGATGGCGCGCAAGGCAGCTTCGGCATATTTGCCGCCGACTGGATCGAAGATGATATCGACACCCTTGCCGCCGGTGAGCGACTTGAGGCCTTCCTTGAGATCTTCCTTGGCGTAGTTCAGGCCAAGTTCGGCGCCATGCTGCTTGGCGAATTCGAGCTTCTCGTCCGATGATGCGCAGGCGATGACCTTGAGGCCCAGCAGCTTGCCGAGTTCGCATGCGGCGAGACCGGTGCCGCCGGCAGCGCCGAGCACAGCCAGCGTTTCACCGGGCTTCGGCGATGCGCGATCTTCCAGCGCATGCAGCGCCGTGCCGTAGATCACGATGACGCCGGCAGCGCGATCAAAATCGAGATTGTCGGGAATCTTGATGACCGATGCCGCGGCCGCAGCGACCTTCTGCCGGGCGCCATTGTGACCGATCGAAGCAACCACGCGATCGCCGACCTTGAGCGACGTGACGCCAGCGCCAACGCTCTCGATCACACCTGCGACTTCTGCAGCGGGCGAGAACGGGAATGGCGGCTTGATCTGGTACTTGCCCTGGATCATCAGGATGTCGAAGAAATTCAGCGCCGCGGACTTGATGGCGATGACCACCTGCCCTTCACCGGCAACGGGATCCTCCACATCGGCAAAAACGAGATCGTCGGGTTCGCAATATTGCGAGCAGAGAATGGCTTTCATCGATGCACCCTGGCCTTCGGCTTGAGACAGTTAGGCGATTCATGAAGGATTTAGCCGAGGCCCGCAACCATCATTGACGGGTCGCATTCCGCTTTGCGGATAATGGAGGAAACGAACAATGTTTGAAAAAACACTCCTGGCCAACAAGCGTATTCTTGTCACCGGTGGCGGCTCCGGGCTTGGCGCGGCGATGAGCCGCCGCTTTGCCGAACTCGGCGCGGAACTGGTGATCTGCGGGCGCCGCAGCGCAATGCTCGATGAAGCCGCCGCTCAACTCCGCGCCGAATGCGGAGCGAAGGTGAGTATTTTCACCTGCGACATCCGTGACGCCAATGCTGTCGACGGCATGATGACTGCGATCTGGCAGGACGGCCCGCTCGATATCCTCGTCAACAATGCAGCCGCGACCTTCATCGCGCAGAGCGAACATCTCTCCGCGCGCGCGGCGGACGCGATCCTCGCGCCCACACTCCATGGCGCGATGTATTGCACGCTGGAAGCCGGACGACGCTGGATCGAGTCTGATCACAAGGGTGTAGTGCTCAGCATCCTCTCGACATCGACCATCACCGGCCGCGCTTTCACGATGCCGTCGGCCATGGCGAAGTCCGCTTTGCTGGCGATGACCAAATCGCTCGCCGTCGAATGGGGACCGAAGGGCATTCGCCTCGTGGCGATTGCACCGGGCCCCTTCCCCACGCCGGGCGCGACCGGACAACTCCATCCGGAAGGTCGCGACTCCGGCCCTGCGGCACGCAATCCGCTCGGCCGTGTCGGCGAACACAGCGAACTCGCCAACCTCGCCAGCTTCCTGATTTCCGATCAGGCGGGCTACATCAATGGCGAGATGGTGGTGCAGGATGGCGGCGCGCATCTGCGCTCATCAGGCGCCGAAGACCTGCTGCACTGGACCGATGCGCAATGGGCGGCACAGCGCACAGCGCGCGCGAAAAGCTGAGGACATCAGTTCGCGCAGCGCGCGTAGTGTGCTGGGTCCTGCTATCTTTCGACGCGACGCGCGAGCCTTTCCAAACAAGGCTGCAGCGTTTATCTGCAAGTCTGTTGGCGCGCGTGATTCCAGGCCATCTTCCAGTCACAAAGATAGAGGATCGACACCTGATGTCCGTGCGGCGAATCCTGACAGTTGTATCCTTGAGCGTGGCGATGATCGGAGTGACCGATCTCGCGCAGGCGCAGACGTCTGCCAAAGGCAAGGCTGCACCGGCCAAGCAAGCGCCGGCACCGGCCGCTGCAGGAAGCGCCGAGCCGACACTGCTCGGTCAGTTCGGTCCGTGGGGCGCCTACACCGCATCGCCCGGCGGCAAGAAAGTCTGCTTCGCGCTGGCCAAGCCGGCGTCGTCCAAGACCGTGCCGGCCAATCGTCCCCGCGACCCCGCTTACGCTTTCATCTCGACGCGCCCGGCCGAGAAGGTCTCGAACGAAGTCTCGATCATGATCGGCTATCAGCTAAAGCCGGGCTATGAATCGACCCTCGATGTCGGCGGCGCCAAGTTCGCCATGTACACTCAGGGCGACGGGCTCTGGATCAAGAATGCTGCCGAGGAAGAACGCCTCGTCGAAGCACTGCGCAAGGCCGGCGACGTCACCGTGAAGGGCCTCTCCGCCAAGGGCACCGAGACCATCGACTCGTTCTCGATGAAGGGTCTCTCGCAGGCGCTGGACAAGGTTGCCCAGGAGTGCCGCCGGTAATCGCCGGCGGAACCCGTCCTAAATCATTGCCGCCGTTAATATTGCCGCATTTGGCGCCTTTCCATTCGGGCGCGAAAAGCCTATTTGAGGCTCTAATTCCCGCGACATTGATAGATCGAACGCCATGACCCCCGCTTCTGCCGAGGCCAGCACTGCCGTTGAGACCACTCTCCCGCCGGGCCAGATCCCGCTGGAGAAAGTGGCGACCGAAACCTATGTGCCGCTGGCCAAACCCTCGCTGATCGGCCTGTCGCGGGCGCAGATCGCCGAAAAGCTCGGTTCCATCGGCGTGAAGCCGGCGCAGCAGAAGATGCGCAGCCAGCAGATCTGGCACTGGCTGTATTATCGCGGCGTCCAGAGCTTTGCCGAAATGTCCAGCATCTCCAAAGACATGCGTGCTGAGCTGGAGCAGCATTTCACGGTCGACCGGCCGGAAGTGGCGGTCGAGCAGATCTCCAATGACGGCACCCGGAAATGGCTGCTGAAACTGCCCTCGGGCACCCATGGCGAGCGCGCCCATGAGGTCGAGTGCGTCTATATCCCCGAGACCGACCGCGGCACGCTGTGCGTTTCCTCGCAGGTGGGCTGCACGCTCAACTGCTCGTTCTGCCATACGGGAACCCAGCGGCTGGTGCGCAACCTGACGCCCGGCGAGATCGTCGGCCAGATCATGGTGGCGCGCGACCGGCTCAACGACTGGGCCGACCGCGACACCCCGAATGCCAATCGCCGCATCACCAATATCGTAATGATGGGCATGGGCGAGCCGCTCTACAATTTCGACGCCGTGCGCGACGCGCTGCTGATCGTCTCCGACAATGAAGGCATCGGCATCTCGCGCCGGCGCATCACGCTGTCCACCTCGGGTGTGGTGCCGAACATCTCGCGCACCGGCGACGAGATCGGCGTGATGCTCGCGATCTCCCTGCATGCGGTGCGCGACGAGCTACGCAACGAGCTGGTGCCGCTCAACAAGAAGTATCCGCTGAAAGAGCTGCTGCAGGCGTGCCGCGATTATCCCGGCGCCTCCAATGCGCGGCGCATCACGTTTGAATATGTGATGCTGAAGGGCATCAACGACTCGCTGGACGATGCGAAACTCCTGGTGAAGATGCTCAAGGGCATTCACGCCAAGATCAATCTGATCCCGTTCAATCCGTGGCCCGGCACGCGCTATGAATGCTCCGATTGGGCGCAGATCGAGGCGTTCTCCGAATACATCTTCAATGCCGGCTATTCCTCGCCGGTGCGCACGCCGCGCGGCCGCGACATTCTCGCGGCTTGCGGCCAGTTGAAGTCAGAGACGGAAAAGCTGAGCGCACGTGAACGCCAGGCGCTGCGCGCGATGGCGATGACGGATTGATGGTCTCCGTCATTGCGAGGAGCCCTTGCGACGAAGCAATCCAGTTCTTTCTTCTGAGCTTCCGGATTGCTTCGCTTCGCTCGCAATGACGGCTGAGAGATAATCGCCATGTCCCTGATCGGCCGCCTGTTCGTGATCGCCTTCGCTTTCTGCCTGGCCTCCATGGTCGGCGGCACGATCATCATCTTCTCGATCCTGTTCCCCGAACTCAGCGCGATGGACACCGGCATCGTGAATGCCGACGCGTTCAATGTCCTGATCGGTTTCGGCTTCATCTTCTTCTCGGGCTTTGCCCTGATCCCGGCATTGATCGTTGTCGTGATCACCGAGAGCTTCAATATCCGCAGCGTACTGGCCTATGCGCTTGGCGGCGGCGTGGTTGGCCTTGCCTGCTATCTCGGCCTGATCCCCTACGACACCACCACCATGAGCTTCGACGGCATCGTGCGTCGTCACCTGGAGGTGATGACCGGCGCTGGCATCATCGCCGGCCTGATCTATTGGGTGATCGCCGGCCGCAAGGCCGGGGCTTGGAAGCAGCCACGCCCCTTGCAGCCGGATGCCGCGGTAAAGTGATGGTCCTTTAACTTTCCTTCCCCCCGCGCCTCGGATAAACCGCCCGCCATGAACCGGACTGGCCTCCTCATTGCACTCGTGCTGCTTGCAGCCATTCTTGTGATTTTCGGCGTCTGGCCCGAGCTCGATCTCAAGCTTGCCGCGCTGTTCTACACACCCGAAGCTGGCGGTTTCGCCTATTCCGGGCTGCCTTACGCGCAATTCGCCCGCAACGCGGCCATGTGGATCGCCTGGGCCTTTGTGGCGCCGTCGATCCTGGCGCTGATCGTCAAGCTGATCTGGCCGAACCGGCCACTGCTGGTGAAGGGCCGCACCATGGCCTTCCTGGTCATCACCATGCTGATGTCAGCGGGCTTCCTCACCAATTTCACCTTCAAGACCTTCTGGAGCCGCCCGCGGCCCGTTGCTGTCACCGAATTTGGCGGCCCCTGGCAGTTCAAAGCCTGGTGGGACCCGACCGGCCAATGCGTGCGCAACTGCTCGTTCTTCTCCGGCGAGGGCGCCACGGCGTTCTGGACCTACGCCCCGGCCGCACTGGCGCCGCCGGCGCTGCGCCCCGCGGCCTATGTGGCTGCGACGGTGTTCGGCCTCGCCACATCAGGCTGGCGGATGGCCTTTGGTGGCCATTTCTTCACCGACGTGATGATCGCCGGCCTCGCCTCCTTTCTCGTGATCTGGCTGGTGCACGGATGGATCTACCGCTGGCCGCGGACCCGGATGACGGACGAGGGCATCGACCGCTGGCTGACCAAAATCGCCTGGCCCGGCTATCGCTGGCGGCTGCGCATGATCGGGCGCGAGCCGAAGCCGTCGCTGGCCAGCCGGATCACCGAACACCAGCACGACTGAGCCCTCTCAGACTGTCGTCGCCCGGCTTGACCGGGCGATCCAGTATACGCCGGCCGGAGCTTACTGGGTCACCCGGTCAAGCCGGGTGACGACAAGAGAGCTGCGTTGACGCCCTTTGCCCTGCCGGGCTATCGCTGACGCGAAAAATAGCCTCGATTGGACGCCCCATGACCACGATCCTGAAAAGCCTTCCCACCGGCCAGAATGTCGGCATCGCCTTTTCCGGCGGCCTCGATACGTCG
>CALRZK010000071.1:0-9225 GCA_943372615.1 Bradyrhizobium ivorense
GGAGCGCATGCCCGTCCTTAAACGGGGGGATCTGGCTCCAGCGTGGCACGGAGACCCGGCCGTTCTCTGCGTGGCGGGCAGATCCTTGCTCGACGAAGCCGCGGCCGTGGCGATGGCGCACCTCGCTGAAGTGTATGGGCTCGCCGCAAAGGCCGAGCCGTCCGAAGCGCTCGCCAACACCAACATCGTTCGACTACAGCCGGATGGCGTGCAGGTCGTCTGCCTCGTTCACATGGGTGACGAGGTGTCGTCGCACACCCGTTTTGCGATCAGGCGCCTGAAGCGACGGATGCCGAAAGCCCGGATCATGCTTTGTTGGTGGTCGGGTCGGATCGATGAAGAGGCCGCGGAGCGACGTCGTTTGGAGGCGAGGGCAGATGTCGTTGCGATGTCCCCGAGTCAGGCGCTCGCTATCCTCCTGGACGCCGCGTCGATCCCAACCGCTGCTCAGCCCGAGAGCGAGCCTGCGGCGATCGCGAACTGAAATTTCCCCGGCGGATGCAGGTGCAGGCGGCTTGCACCGGGGACCGTGCTGCGATTAGCTAGAAGCACAAGTTCAGGGCGAGGAGAGAGCGATGCAGGAAGCGGAAATCGGATGGCTCGCAGCGATCATCGTCGGCGGTTTTGCCGGATGGTTCGCCGAGATGTTTATGAAGTCCGGAACGGGCGTCTTCACCAACATTGTCCTCGGCATCGTCGGCGCCGCGCTAGGCAACTGGCTGTTGAAGCTTCTCGGAATCTCGCTCGGCGGCTGGACGGGATATCTGATCGCCGGTTTCGTTGGCGCTTGCATCATCATCGCGTTGTGGCGTCTCGTCCGGGGACGGTCCGTCTAGTCCCGTAGCCTTTGGCCGACTGTACGCGTCGGTGTGGCGGGACCTCGCCCCCCAACGCATGTTGCTCGGTCCGCAGAGTCTGCACGGAGGACTACCATGAGGAAGCTCAGCGGACGTCAAATCGCCGCAGCACGTGCGTTGGCCGGTGTTGGACGCGATGATTTCGCCCGTGCGGCGGGCCTGCCGGGCGAGACTGTAGTTGCCCTAGAGGCGGGAGGAAGTGCGTTGCTAACCTCCGGCCCCGAATTCGATGCAATCGAGCGAGCCCTCGCATGCTACGGCATCGTCGCGGTCGATGAGACGGAAGATCTCGGCGCCGGAGTGCGGTTGAAGTTCACGCGCCGGGACGCTGTGCAAATCGCACGTCTCGAGGGTGAAGGTGGGATCGTCGGTTCGGACGATGCGCCCTAGGCCCCGCTGTCCGGCCAGTGATCGGGTGGAAGCGCGCCCGTAGCGATCGCGCAGAGTGTCTCGCCTCGCGCGCTTTTGGGGCGCGCAGCTCAACGGCCACCGAGGTAGGCTTGGACGATCTTCAGCGCCCCTTCCGGTTCGTCGAACTTGTCGGCAGCGAAGCTCTTCATTGGACTCCAGTGGGGCCCGTGTGTCGTGATTCCGAACTTGCCGTCCTCTCCGCGGCGGACGCGGCCGATGATCTCCTGTCGCTCGGTCCATACAAGCAACCAGGTCTCCGGGAATTCGTTGTGCGGTTGCAGTTCGATGGTGGCCATGACGCCTGTCCGTTGGAAGCGATGTCTGACAAATGCGGATAAGCATCGTTGTTCCGGTTTCTTGGAACAAGCGGCGCGTTGCGGACTTCAAAAGCGCAGCAACGCGAGGAAAACGCCATTCTAGCTCCAGCGAACCGATCCATTGAGGACATATTCGAATTCGCGGCGAAAGTTACGCAGCGGGCCGCGAAAACTGACGGCGATGCGCTTATCGCTCCAGACATTTGGGAGGATTTCCATTCCAGCGGTTTGGGCAAGAGCCCGTTGCCGGAGGAACTGGGCGGCGCCGGTCTCTGGGAGCCACGACACGGCGAGCTGCTCTGCGCGGTTCTGCGGGCCCTCGGCGCCGCGGACCTGTCGATCGCCCGGCTGTACGAGGGGCATCTCAACGCCGTCGGCTTGGTGTGCCGCTACGGCTCACGAGAGCAGATCGAGGGCTTGGCGACGGACGTGGCTGCCGGAGCGCTTTCCGCGGTCTGGGGAGCCGACGATGCGGAGGGGCTCGCGATCACCTCCGGCGAAGGCGGCGAGGTCCTGAAAGGACGTAAGATACTCGCTTCGGGAGCAGGTTTTGTTACGCGTCCTCTTGTCACCGCCAAAGGACCGCTTGGACAGCAGATGTGCCTGCTGGATCTCGACCCGGGATATGCTCACGATATCTCAGGCTGGCAGGCCTTAGGGATGCGTGCCACTGCGACGGGTACGGTAGACTTTAGCGGGTACAAGGTCGGCGTTCGGGAAACCATCGGCGATCCTGGCGACTTCATGAGGCAGCCGCATTTCTCGGGAGGGGCCTGGCGGTTCTGTGCGGCACATGTCGGCGCGACGGAACATCTGGTGGATCTGTTCCGGGACCATCTGCGGTCTTCCGGAAGAGGAGAGGACGCCTATCAACTTGAGCGGCTGGCCGGCTGCGTTGCGGAAGCGACGACTGCACGTTTCTGGGTGGACGATGCCGCACGGCGGCTCGCATCCGACTCCGATCCCGAAGGCAACGTCGCATTCGTGAACCTTACTCGAATGGTCGTCGAGAGATCTGCTTTGACCGTCATGGAGAGGGTTCAGAGAGGCGTCGGTCTTCGCGCCTTCGTGCGGCCCAACAACGTGGAGCGCGTCTGCAGGGACTTGGCGACCTATCTGCGCCAGCCCGTGCCCGATCTGGCCATGAGCGACGGCGCACGCGTCTTTCTCAACTCGGCGGTTCCGGTGGGAGATTTCTGATGAAAATCGCGCAGTATCTGGAGGCGGCAAGGAAGCTACCAGTCATCAGCCGCGAAGAGTTGACCGGCAACGCGCCTTTCGTTGTCCTGTCGCCGCATCCAGACGACGAGACCCTCGGCCTGGGCGGGCTCATCGCGCAAGCGCGCTCGGCAGGCCAGGAGGTTCATGTGGTGGTCCTAACGGACGGGGCAGGGTCACATCCCAATTCGATCGAATATCCACCCGAAAAGCTGGTCGATCTTCGCAAAGCGGAAGTCCGAGCTGCCGGGGAGATTCTCGGCCTGGATCCGGCTTGCGTCTACCACCTCGATCTGCCCGATACGCGAGCTCCTTCCGATGGGCCGGCGTTCGATGAGGCGGTCAGGTTCGTGTCCGAACTCCTCCGCAGGGTGGGAGCTAAGAATCTGTTCGTCACTTGGGATCAGGACCCTCACTGCGACCACAAGGCCGCCGCCGCTCTCGCCACCACCGTTCGGGCCGATAACCCTGTCGTTCGTCTTTGGGCCTATCCCATCTGGGGATGGCATCTGGATCCCGACGAGCATCTACCCGGGGAGCCCAAGGGGCATCGTCTGGATATCCGTTACCAGCGAACCTTGAAGGACAGAGCGATCGCCGCTCATGCGTCGCAGATGTCCAGCCTGATCGAAGACGATCCGACCGGCTTTCGCTTCACTGAAGAGACGCTCGCACCATTCACAGGCAGCTTCGAATACGTGTTCGAGATCCAGCCATGACGCGGCATACCGAAAGCATGCCCGCAGAGTACTTCGAAGGTCGGTATAGGGAGGATATCGATCCGTGGGACTTCCGCAGCAGCGCCTACGAGCGCGAAAAGTACGAGGCGACACTGAGCGCACTTGGCAAACCGAACTACCGGCGCGTCCTGGAGGTTGGCTGCTCGATCGGTGTGCTGACGACTAAGCTTGCGAAACGAAGCAGGCGGTTGCTCGCTATTGACGCTTCACAGACGGCCATCGACGCGGCACGTGAGAATGCTCCGTCGAACGTGACATTCGAGACAAGAGTTCTACCGGGTGATTTCCCCGAAGGCCCGTTCGACCTGATCATGCTCTCGGAAGTCCTGTACTACTTCAGCGAAGCCGATCTCCGCCTAGTAGCAGATCTGTGCTCCGCGGCGCTGGCGCCGGGCGGCGAGATGGTGCTGTGTCATTGGCTCGGGGAGACCAATTATCCGCTCGCCGGCTGTCAGGCGAGCGACATGTTCGCCGACGCCGTGGTCATGCGGGTTCCGTCTCGCCGGATCCTTCGCGATGACGTCTATCGCCTGGAAACATTGTCGTCCTAGGGCGTCCCGCGCGGAGAGTCGCAAGGACCAATCGCGCAGAAGAGATCTCACGAGGGAGCTCAGAAGGGCGCAAAGTGCGTCGCTGACTCAAGACCGGGCTTGCTGCCGAAACGGCCTCCCAAGCTTCAAGAAACGTCGCCTCCTCGGCGCGGAGACGCGGAATGAGGTCGGGTGAAACCACGATCCGGGCAGAAAAGGCGTCGGCGTCCAGCTTGCCGATCCATGCTCTGCGGAAAAGCGATCTACAAATGGCCCGCCGGGTCAGGTGCAGCGCGGGCTCCAGATCTTCATCGCAGGGAGCGTCGAGGTCCGTCAGGCGGCGCTGCATCGTATCCGCCGCGCCGCCCTTCGCTCGCCCTGAAAGTCGGCAGGACGTCTGCACCGTCACATCCAGGGAATGCCTGACCTTGAAACCTGCTTCTTCGAGCGAGGCCGTCAGCGCCGCATCCTCACCCAGCGGCCGGGCGGGAAGACCTCCGATCGCTCGGTAAGCTTCGGCCGTGACCGCGAGACTCGCGCCGGACGATACCCGGTGGTTCGGCCATGGATCATGGGGGCGCGGATCGCAGCGTGCCACGATCTGGGCGACTAGCCTGAGATAGGTGTCTTCAAGACGCCCCCTCCGCAGAAAGTTGCGTCCAAGCGAAACGATCTCCGACGGCGCGGCATCGACATAGCCCGCGACGCAGTCGACGCCGTTCGCCAGTTCCCGGAGATTGGACCAGACCCACGTCGGGCTGACGCAGGAGTCCGCGTCCGTGGTCATGACGACGCCCCCGTCGCCGAACTTCTCGAGACGATCGACGGCCAGGTCCATTGCGCGTTTGCGTGCCCAACCCGCGTTCGACATCTCGGGCGGGAGACTTTCCTCGGCGACGACGATGCGATACGGAATAGATTTTGCTAGGCTTTCTGTGACGAAGGCCGTGTCGTCCGTACAGTTGTTGGCGAAAACCAGTATCTCGAACGCGTCTCCAGACAAGGGAGAACCGTAACGATCCCGCTGCACCGCGAGCCCGGCAAGGCATGCGCCGATGCGCTCCGCCTCGTTGCAGGCAGGGATCGCTATAACGGTGAAAGAAGGAGCTGCAACCATGGTTCGAGATGTCCTCTCCGAGCGCGCCTGCTAATGTCTTGCATCGTGGCAGGTTCCGAAGGGGCAAATGGAGGACGCTCGTCGGCTGCACTGGGAAGCGGCGACGGGTAGCGGTCGAATCCATCGGGTTCACTGGTCGCAGAGGTGAGCTTGCGCCCAAGCATCGGCTTCGCCGAGCGAGCGGGGTGGACGACAGCGGAAAGAGGCCTCGGGAAGCGCCGCCGACGGTTAGACCCCTGCGGCGTTGGATGCTACCTTCTTGAGACTGCGGCCGTTTGCGTCTCAGCGTCATGGGCCGCAACGAAGGAGAGGTGAACCGAATTGGAAAGAAGGCACGGAGCAATCGGAGCGGTCTTGATCGCTGGACTCTCGCCGTCATCGGCGTCGCGACGATCGGAGCGGTTGCCATCTTTCTTCTCGGATAGCGAGGCGGAGATCCGGGTCTTCCGGAAGAAGTCTCGCCACCGATGTCGCCGCGCCGACATCGGTGATTCCGAAACCTTACTTCGGATGAACCTCGGTCACGGTCAGGTCTCGCACCTCACCGGTCCGCGTCTGCCAACTGATCGACTCCCCTGCGGACATGCCGATCAACGCGACTCCGATCGGCGTCAGCACGGATATCTTCTTGAGCGTGATGTCGGCTTCCTCCGGGTAGACGAGCGACACGGTCTGCATGTGGCCGGTGGTGTTGTCGCGAAACGCGACGCCGTCGCCCATTCGCACCACCCCGGACGGCGAGCGGTCGTCGCCGATGATCCGCGCCCTGTCGAGTTCGTCCGCCAGCCATTCGGCGACGTCCGGCATTCTCGCCGTGGCGGCCTCCGCCAATGATCTCAACCGGGCGTGATCGCTCGCAGTGATCGAGATCTTCGGCTTCAGGCGTCGCGAGCGGGAAGGCTTGCCCCGACCGGTGTCATCGACTTGGTTCATTTCCGTTCACCTTTCAATTCCGGTGGCTGCTGCGGAAGTCCGGTACCACCGGGCTTTGCACGGATCGCGCGCGGATGTGGATTTCCATAGGACGTTCAGAGAATTGATGTCGTGTCGCCGCGCGGCCTCGCAGGAGGCGCCTTTGACAGTGGCTAGTCCGCAGTCGCGGGGAGACCGGAGAGCCGGTCGAAGCTAGGCAAGATGGACATCATGCCATGATGCTAGGCATAGTTTTCGCGATGTCAATCTCGCCGTGAAGGTTGATACGGATGCCGCATGATCTTGGGCGGCGAAGTGTCGCGAGGGCGGAGTTGACTTCCCTCCGCGCCGCGCTACGTTCGCGATCATGTCGCATCATCGCAAATATCGCTCGTTGCTTCGGGCAGGACGTCTCCAAAACCGGAGTTAGCCCGTCGCCGTCCCCGCGGACGGTCACGGGTGTGTTGCGAACGACTTCCCAGAAATTAACGACCCTCCCCAAGCTATCGACTAGTTCGGTCGGCTTGCGCGTCGGCTTTCCGTTTTGCGCGTCCCGCGGTTTCTCGCGGGGCGTCGTCTACGTGTGCGTCGCGAAAGCTACGGGTCGCGCCGGTGTGCGTCTGTTCGGATCGGACGGGCATGAGAACGAGCAAGCGAGGAATGATGATCAGCAATCTGGATCCCAAGCTTCCCCCGATCGCGGTCAAGGCGTCGGAAATCGACCTGTTGTGGAACGTCGCCGAGCACGGCTCATGTGCCGAGCCGCGGGCTTCCGCATTCCTGAAGAACGAGATCGGACGAGCCGAGATACTTCTGGAGCCGCGGGTGTTGCGCGGTCTCGTCACGATGAACTGCAGGGTCTCGTTCCGCGACGTCGGTTCGTCAAAGGAGATGAGCGCCGAACTCGTCTTTCCCGAAGTGGCGAACGAAGCCGCGGGCAGGATCTCCGTCCTGTCACCGCTCGGCGCGAGCCTGCTCGGAATGTCCGTGGGACAGACCATTGAATTCGTGGACGAGCGTGGAGCGCGACGGACGATCGTCGTTACGGCCGCCGCCCCGCTTTCCCGAACGTGACCGAGTCCGGCGACCGGGCGGCTCGACGTCGTCGCCGGTTGCGCTACATTTCAATGGAGTTTCTCAAGATGGTTGAACGACAGATACACGGACGCATCACCGGTCCGATTGTGATGATCGGGTTCGGCTCGATAGGCAAGGGCGCGTTGCCGCTCATCGAGCGACATTTCGAATACGACAGATCGAGGTTCGTGATCGTGGACCCCGAAGCCAACGACGAGCTTGCCAGCAAGCATGGCGTGCGGTTCATCAGGAAAGCCGTCACGAAGGACAATTACGAAGCTATCCTTACGCCTCTTCTGACTGAAGGCGGCGGCCAGGGTTTCTGCGTGAACCTCTCGGTCGACACCGGCTCCGTGGATCTTATGCGTCTGACGAGAAGGATCGGCGCCCTCTACATCGATACGGTCGTCGAGCCTTGGGCCGGCTACTATTCGGACACGAAGAGCACGCCAGCGCAGCGCACCAACTATGCGCTGCGGGAGACGCTGCTTGCCGCGAAGCGCGAGGATCCCGGCGGAGTGACAGCGGTGTCGACGTGCGGCGCCAATCCCGGAATGGTGTCATGGCTGGCGAAGCGGGCGATGCTCGATCTCGCACACGATCTGACCTTCGACCTGCGACCGCCCGAAAGCCGCGAGGAGCGGGCGAGGCTGGCGCGTAGGCTGGGCATCAAGGGAATCCAGATAGCCGAAAGGGACACCCAACGCTCCAGCAAGTCGAAGCCCGCGAATGTCTTCGTCAACACCTGATCCGTGGAGGGATTTGTGTCGGAGAGCCTGCAGCCCGCCGAACTGGGCTGGGGCACGCATGAGAGATGGACGCCGCGGGAAGCCCGGACGCACGAGACCGGCTGCCGCTCGGCGATCTATCTCCTCCGCGCTGGAGCTGCGACGAAGGTCCGATCCTGGTGTCCGACACCGGGGGCTCAGCACGGTCTCCTCATCACGCACAACGAGGCGATTTCGCTCTCGGACTATTTCACCGTGAGGGAGAACGGTGCGGTCGTCTACCGTCCGACATGCCACTATGCCTATCATCCCGCCGACGACGCCATGTTGTCCGTAGGAGAACTGCTGGGCGCGGAGGGGCGGATGCAGGGAGCATCGCGCATCCTGGACGAGACCGAGATCGTCGATGGAATCGACGAGCTTGGCGTGCTCATCTACGGGCACGCCAACAATGCGTATTGGTACGGATCGCAACTCTCGATCGACGATGCGCGCAGACTGGCGCCCTACCAGAACGCGACAGGACTTCAGGTCACTTCGGCGGTCATCGCCGGCATGGTTTGGGCACTGGAGAATCCGACCGCCGGCATCGTCGAGGCGGACGAGATGCATTTCGAACGCTGCCTGCAGATACAGAAGCCGTATCTGGGAACTCTGCGGGGATACTATACCGACTGGCATCCTCTGGCTGGCCGGCCCGGCATCTTCGACGACGACGTGGATACGGCGGACCCGTGGCAGTTCAGGAACGTGCTGGTCAGATGACGATGTCTGCATCGATCCGACGGCTAACCTGCGGTCGCAGTTTCCGTTCTCGCGGAAACGCGGCCGCACGAAGGCAGCTGGGCAGTCCGGAGGAATGAGAGGTGTCGGGGATCGCTCATGTGATCGGTGCTGGTTTAGCGGGGCTCGCCGCCGCTCTGCGTCTGTCGGAAAACGACTACGCAGTGCATGTCCACGAAGCGACGATGCAGGCCGGCGGTCGATGCCGGTCCTATTTCGACCCGAAGCTGGAGATGGAGATCGACAATGGAAACCATCTGATCCTGTCCGGAAACATCGACGTTCTCGCTTACGCACGGTCCATCGGATCTCTCGACGGTCTTGTCGGATCCGACACCGCGAGACTGCCTTTCGTCGACCTGGGATCGGGGAAACGTTGGACCATCGATCTCGGACGGGGACGCCTTCCGACGTGGATCTTCGATAAACGCCGGCGCGTGCCCGATACCGGCATCGCCGACTATCTTCGTCTGTATCCGCTCATCGCCAATCGCGAGGACCGGCGCGTCGGGGACGTCGTGCGTTGCACGGGGCC
>CALRZK010000072.1:0-9224 GCA_943372615.1 Bradyrhizobium ivorense
TGTCCACCGCCGGGCAGCCGACTTCAGTCAACCAGATCCGCTTGCTCTGCGGCACCCAGGCCGTGGCGCCGATCTCAACACCGTCCACACGCTCATAGTGAGTGTTCGACCACCAGCTTGCCAGGTCCTTCACCCGGAACATCCAGGGCTTGCCGAGCCCGTCGGTGATCGCGCTCCTCGCCTGCGCGGCGCGCGCCGCATCGTCCGGATAGAACCAGTCATAGGCTTCGCCGCCGGCGACATTGCTGCGCAGATAGCTGCGATCATAGATCGAGCTGGCCTCGTCACGGTCGAGATGTAGCGCGCCGTCGCGCCAGTCCGCCAGCGGCGCGTAGTAGTCGATCCCGACGGCACCGATGGCCGGCGACGCCCAGAGCGGATCGAGCGGAAACCGCACTTCTGATCCGTCCGGCGTGACGACGTCGGCACCATATTCGGTCCAGTCGGCGCCATAGGTCACCACGGTGCTGCCGACGATCGCCTTCACATCGCCCGCCAGCGCGGCAAGTTGCGAAACCGCGGGATAGATGCCGGGGCCGGAGCGCACGCGCGTCAGCCCGCGCAACTCCGAACCGATCAGAAACGCATCGACACCGCCAGCCAGCGCAACCAGCCGTGCATAATGCAACACCAAGCGGCGATAATTCCACACACCGCCGGCAAAGAACGCATTCACCTGCGCGGCCGCTTCCGCTGTCCCCTGCGGCGATCCCGCAACGCCGGGCGCCGGATGGCATGTGATCCGCCCCCGCCAGGGATAGGCGGGCTGCGTCTGCGCACCGCTCCATGGATCGGGCAGCGCATTGCCGGCGGGAACATCCATCATCACGAATGGATAGAACGTGATCTTCAAACCGCGCGCTTTCAGCGCCGCGATCAGATGGAGCACGCTCGCATCCGACGGCGTTCCACCAAAAGCCGGCCGGCCACCCGGTTGCGACACCACGTAAGCGACGGGCCGTGTCACGCCCTGCACCGACCACGTAATCGGATCCGTGATCTTCGTCGCATTCTCGACGCCTGGCCTGATCGTGCAATGGTCGGCGCGCAAATCCGAACCGAACCAGGAGACGACGATGGCCACGCGTTCGAGATTCGGACACATGCCCTGCAGATCGTCGAGCGCAGCAATGACATCGGCAGGTGCCGAACCGACATGCCGGTTCTCGGGCGCCGCCTGCCCTGGCCCCACCACCTGCACGACGGGCGACGGCTCATAGCCGAATTCCGTTGTGCCTGGGATCAGCGTCACCGCGCGCGTCATCTGTTCCAGCAGACCGATCGGCCTGATGACCTCGAACGACAATTGCGGGATCCGGTTGCCGAAGCTTTCCAGTGGCAACCGCTCGAACACGGCATAAGCGAGCCCGCGATAGGCCGGCGCATTGCCTGCACCCTCCTTGGCGACGATCAGCCAGTCCGGCGGCTGATCCTCGCTGCCGCGATAGACGCGATAATTGATGCCGTCGAGATCGAGCGGCTTGCCATCCGCCCACACCCGCGCCACCCGACCGATCGCGCCCTCGCATAGGCCGACCGCGAAATTGGCGAAATAAGTATAGTTCGCCCCGCTCTCGACCGGGCCGCCCATACCCTTGCCACCACCGCTGGGCTCCTGGGTCACAGCGACTTCCTCGAGCTGCGTTGCCCAGATCACCTGCCCTGCGAGCCGCACGCGGCCATAGACGCGCGGGATCGGCGCGCCTTCGCTCGAGGACATGACATCAAGACTGCCGAGCCGCGGACCGTCTTTGGCAGCGCTGCCTGAGCCAAACAGTGCATTGTCGATCACACCACCAAGAGCGGCGCCGGCGATCTGCCCGACAATCGAGCCCACGGGCCCGAACAGTCCGCCGACAGCAGCGCCGGCTGAGGAGAGAACGAGCGTGGACATCAGATCGCTCCCGGAAACCGAAACGCAAAGGCCAGACGGCGTCGCCACCACGGCGCCAGTGCAACTTCGCACACGGCTGCGCCGTCATGGGCATGGATCATCATGCCCTCGTCGCTCACGATAGCTGCATGCTTGGCCACACAGCCGTCGCGCCAGCGGAACAGCAGCACGTTGCCTGCATCGAGTTCATCGCGCTTCACCGGGATGAGATGCCGGCATGCCGCGAGAGCCAGTGCCTCCTCGCCGCTTGCCTCCGCCCAGTCCGGCGCATAAGGCGGCGGCGCTTCCGGCTCTGAGCCAATACAGTTCCGCCAGACACCGCGGACAAGACCCAGGCAATCGCAGCCGATCCCCTTGAGTGACGCCTGATGGCGATACGGCGTACCGATCCAGTCGCGTGCTTCGGCAACGATCGCAGAATGGAACTGCGTGTCTGTCACATCGACCTCCTGTGAGAACTAGCGGCGCATGTCATCCGATCGAAGGACGCTAGCTGTCACCGTCGCTGCTAGCAGAGCGCCTTCGCCTTGCACCGCGAGGCCGAGCCCCAACCGATAGGACATCTGAACAATGACGCATGTTGGAAAATGCTTCTGTGGCGCAGTCGAAATCGAGGTCGATGGCGCCCCGGAAGCGATGGGCTATTGCCACTGCAGTTCCTGCCGCTCCTGGTCCGGCGGCCCGATCAACGCCTTCAGCCTGTGGCAGCCCTCGGCGGTTCGCATCACGGCAGGCGCCGCGCATGTCGCCACTTTCCAGAAAAGCGAACTCAGCCAGCGCAAATACTGCAAACAATGCGGCGGTCATCTGATGACCAATCACCCGCCGCTTGGCCTGGTCGACGTCTTCACGGCAACGATCCCGACACTGCCCTTCGAGCCCGCCGTGCATGTGAACTACGCGGAGACCGTGCTGCCGATGAAAGACGGACTGCCGAAGCTCAAGGATTTCCCAGCCGAGTTTGGCGGCAGTGGCGAAGCGATCGCCGAGTAATCAGGAAGAGGTCGATCCATGAAGCACGCATTGATCGGGGTTGCATGCGCAGCCCTTGTCCCGATCGCTCCGCTCCACGCGCAAGTGGTGGCGGAAATCAATGAGCCCAACGCGACCATTGTTGCGATCTATCACGCCGAGGGCATTCAACTGTACGAATGCAGCGCAGGTAGCGACGGCAAATTGACCTGGACGTTTCGCGAGCCGGTGGCGACACTGGTCTCTCACCAGAATCTCACCGTCGGACGTCACTATGCCGGCCCGCATTGGGAACTCATCGATGGCAGCACCATCGGCGGTCGCCCGATCGGCCGTGCGCCTGGTAAAACGCCAGACGACATTCCACTGCTGAAACTCGCCGCCATCAACCATCGCGGCGACGGCAAGCTCGAACATGTCGATGTGATCCAGCGCATCAATACCAAAGGCGGTGTCGCTGCGGGGCCATGCGATGACGCCGGTCAGTTCCGTGCGGTGCCCTACGCCGCCGACTACGCATTCCTGCGAAAGGACTGAGGTTCCATTTTAAAGAACAGAGTTCGGAATGACGGCGAACACCGCCGTCATTTCCTTTTGCAGCAACGGAGCTGCATGTTCGCCCCACACGATTTATTCCCGGCCGTGTGACGGAAATATTTTACACGCACAGGCGCAGTCTTTGCGTGTGAGTCCACGACGGCAATATCAACGCCAACTAGCGTCATTGCCATCGATCCATTGCTGTTCGTGCCAGAGCCGATGCAATGGGACGTTGCTTCCAAAAACAGACGTTGAGGATGACCGTGACTCCGCTTCCGCCCATCGCTGCCCCGTTGGCATCACCCGATCTTGCCGACCAGACGCGAGAACTCAGCGAGCTCGTCGGCCTCATCTACGACACCGTCCTGGATTCGACGTCCTGGACCGCGGTCATCGAACGCGCCATGCATTTCGTCGGCGGCGTTGGCGCAAGTCTGTACACGAAGAACGCTGCGGTGCCGGCTGGGCATATCCATCATGTGATCGGAATTCCGCCGGACTATCAGAAGTCCTATTTCGAGAGTTACGTCGCACTCGATCCCACCACTACCGCGCAATTCTTTGCCGAGATCGACGAGCCGATCGGCATTGAGGACATCCTGCCCTATTCGGATTTCATCGCGACCCGCTTCTATCGCGAATGGGTACAACCGCTCGGCCTGGTTGATTGCCTCAACACGGTGCTCGACAAGTCGGTGACCAATGTCGCGATGTTCGGCGTGTTCCGCCATGAGCGCGATGGTCTCGCCGATGACGACGCGCGACATCGCATGCGCATGATCGCGCCGCACATCCGCCGTGCCGTGATGATCGGTCGCATGTTCGATCTCAAGGCCGCGGAAGCCGCAACTCTTGCCGATACGCTGGACGGGCTCAGCGTCGGCCTCTTCCTGGTCAGCGCCGATGCGCGCATCGTCCACGCCAATGTCGCCGGCCATGGCATAATCGACGCCGGTGACATCCTGCGCGCCTCCTCCGGCCGTCTGATCGCCTGCGATCCACAAGCCGAGCGCAGCCTGCGCGAAGCCTATGCGGCGGCGGCCCAGGGTGACGCCGCGCTCGGCACCGGCGCTATCGCCGTTCCCCTCACCGGCCGCAATGAGGAACGCTATCTCGCACATCTGTTGCCGCTGACATCGGGCGCGCGGCGTAAGGCCGGGCTGACCCATGCAGCCGCAGCCGCGCTGTTCGTCCGCAAGGCGGAGATGCCATCGCTCGCGCCGCCGGAAGCGATCAGCAAGGCATTCAAACTGACGCCGTCAGAATTGCGGGTGCTGCTGGCCATTGTCGAAGTCGGCGGTGTGCCCGAGGTTGCGGCCGCACTTGGCGTTGCCGAGACGACGATCAAGACTCATCTCGGGCGCCTGTTCGAGAAGACCGGCGCCACGCGACAGGCCGATCTGGTGAAACTGTTTGCCGGTTACGCCACGCCACTGGTGGCGTGACGCGCATGGCGAAGTCGTGAGGACACATCCACCGATCGGAGGACGTCGCGACCCGCGAGATGTCGGATGTTGCGACGCTCATCATTCCGGACATCGATCATGCATCTCCGTCTGCTCTATGCCGCCGTCATCCTATGCTTTCTCGCGGTCCACGGCATCGCCATCCAAAAGCTCAACGCGCTCACGCCGGTCACGCACACGACATCAATCGGCACATCCGGCGACTGACTTCAGCCGAACAGCGAGCCACCGCTATCCTCCGACAGCGTTCCCGGCGTCGGATAGCTCATGATGAAATCATTGCCGGGAATATGCGGGAAGCCGCGAAAATTGTCCGTGTTGGCGAAGCGATCGCGGCAGGTTGCCAGCGTCTTGTCGCAGCCCGCGGTGACGGTGAATGTGTCGCCTGGCGCGATGGGTTCTGGCATGGCCTGCCAGAGCGACACAACCACCTCGCCACCATCGGCGCGATGCTGCTTGATCTCGATCGCCGCCCCGGCATTGGCGCCACCAATCCAGCTCAATCGTCCTGCGGTGAAGAAGCCATCGCCAAAGCCTGCAAGGCCGCTCGCGACGAAGATCGACGTCCCCCGCAACGCAACCACCTCACCATTGGCACGCCAGGCGGAGGCGCCGAGATTTAAGCGGCATCTGGCGTCACCGAGATCGGCATTGCATTTCGCCGTATAGAGCCGCCCGCTCTCCTGCGACAGCAGATCGGCCAGCCCGCGGATCTCCGCGATAAAGGCGATGCCCTCGCGCTTCACTTCACCGAGCCGCCCGCGCGCCGTCAGCACGCGCAGCGAAGCATCGCTCCAGTCCACCAGCCAGGTCTCGATCTCGGCGGCGTCATATCTGCCCGCCACGAGATCGGTCTCGCTGAGACCATCCCCATCCAGCGCGCCGGCGATATCGCCCCCCTCTACCGATAGATCGAAGCGCCCTGTGGCTTCGGATGCAGCAAAGCCGGTGCCAGCGCGGAAGATCACGCCATCGAAGGCAAGATCGCGATCGTGATCCGTGAAGCCTGCCACCGCGCCATCGCGCCGGGTCAGCTTCCAGGCCTGCGCCAAGGTTGTGACTCCGCTGTCGAGCTTTGCCTGCAAGGCGGCCGGGATCGCTCTCATGGCCGTATCTCCACCACCGGAATTTTCGGGATCGCACCCGCGGAGAAAGCCGATAGGTCCACTTCGAGATAGTCCGTATCGAACCGCACCGGCACATCGAAACGGAAGCCGGCAGTGACCGCTGCGCCCGCTTCCGGTGTCGCGGTGAGCGTCACCAGCCCCGTTGTCGTATCGCAGGCATATGCGGATGGCGGCAATTCGATGCCATTCACCGCCACGCGCACACTGCCTTCCACCGGCTTGTCGATCACCCGCTGATACGGCGCAAAACTGCCGCCATAGGTCTTGGTCAGTTGGAACACGCGACGCGCGCCGTCGCCGGTACCGATACCCTGGTCGAGCGGCGAGATGCCCGACAGCCCCGACGTCTGGTCCAACCGATCACGCCAGCGAAATCCATAGAGCCGCCCGCGCCGCTCCTCGAAAAACGCCACGGCGCTGCGCAGCGCATCCAGCGTCTTGACGCCATAGCCGGCATCGAAGCGCCGCCGCGAATGCGCCCAACGCGCATTGCGCTCCTCGCGGCCGGAGCCGAAGGAGACGATCTCGGTGCGCCGCTCCGGCCCGCCCGCGCTCTTCAGCGCGATATCGAGCGGGAACAGCACCTCGTGAAAGCCGCTCATGGGATGGCTCCGCTACAAATTCCGCTGCCCGCGCGCCACGGCGCGAGCGATCTGGCCGGTGACGTAACTCTCGGAGCGACGAAAGCTCTCGGCATCCGGCGTCGCGATATGCACCTGGATCACATTGCCGCCGCCCTGCGCCGCCACGCCGAGACTGCCATCGGCGGCACGCTGCAGCGGCATGATGGCTTCCGGTCCGGCCTCGCCGGCAAGCCCCGCGCCTCCAGCCATCGGAAAGTAGCTGGGCGTCCCGATGATGCCGCCGTCTGCAAACGCTTTCACATTGCTGGTGCTGCCGATGATGCTCGAAAAGATATTCTTCAGCCCCGACGGACTGGCCGCCAGCGAGCCGATCCTGGACGCCAGCGTGGTCAGGACATCGCCGAATTTCTGTCCGCTAACCGCCGACGAGGAAAATGCATCCGTCATCGTACGGGAAAATGTCGTCGCGGCTGCGGTGAGTTCGGCAGTCCTGGCCTTCAGGCCGACGAGGCCGCTCGTTGCTGCATCGAGATCGTGTGTCTCACTCATGATCCACCTCGCCATCGGGAAAGTGCTGCATCAGTTCATTCAGCCGCGCCCGTCGCATAGGCTCGGCAGCACCACCGCGCAGCGCGGTGATCGCAGCAGCCAGTTCACGTGGCGTCATCCGCCAGAACGCATCGGGCGACAGCTTGAGCACACCGAAGCCGATCTGCATGGCCGCCTCCCAGGGGAACGGCGTCATCGCACAGTCTCGCCAAACGTCGCCGCGATCAACTCCGCCGCAAGGGCGACAAAGCCCGCCGCTCCGCCGGCCGCAGTCATCGCAGCCACCTCGTCATCACTCACCGCCTCGCCCGCGCCACGCAGCCCCGCGCCGATGATCGCGACGAGATCACGCGCGGACAAACGCCCGCTGCCAAAGCGCTCTGCCAGCGCCACGAGATCGCTGGCGCCGAAGGATGTCTCCAGCTCCGCCAGTGCGCCCAGCGTCAGCACGAGCGTGCGGTTCCGTCCGCCAAGCTCCGCCGCAATTTCCCCGCGATGCCGGTTCGCCATCTCCGCCTCCTCACGCCGCCGCAAATGTCAGCGGCCCCGCCGATTCCAGCGCGATATCGAACGTCACCTCGCCATTGTGCTCGCCGGCGAATTCCAGGCTGGCGATCTGGAACAGGCCGGTGATGATGCCAAAATCCGGCACCGCGATCTGGCAATTGTTGATCGTGCCGTCGAAGAATTGCTGCCGCACCAGCGCATCCGACGCACTATCCTTGAACAGCCCGCGCCCCGACAGCGATGCCCGCCGCACGCCGGCACCGGCCAAAAGCTCGCGCCAGCGATCGACGGATTCGGCATGCGTGATATCGACCAGCTCCGCGTTGAACGCGATGCGCCGGCTGCGCAGCCCGGCCACCGTCACGTAAGTCGTGCCATTATGGATCTTCAGCAGCAGATCCTTGCCCTTCTGTGCAGCCATGCGGCGCTCCCTAGCTCAGAGGTTCGGTGACGGCACGAAAGCGCACCACCGCGTGATAGGTGCGGCCATCGCTCTCGCGGCGAATGTCGGCAACGGCAAAGCGCAGATTGACCAGCCGATGCCCGATCGGCGCCAGCGGCGCATCGTCCAGCGCCTGCAGCAGCGCGCCGGCGATCACATGCGCCTCCTTGTGCCCGCCCTGGCGCGACCACGCATGCAGCACCAGCTGATGCTCCTGCACATCGCCGTCATCGCCGGAGATGTCCGTGATGACCGCATCGCCCAGCGTCACATAGGGAAAGGCGGCATCGCGCGGCACCTCGTCATGCACGCGCGCGCCGCCGAGCACGGCGATCAGCGCCGTATCCGCCTTCAGCGCCGCCTGAACCGCCGCGCGCAACGCGACATTGGCAGCAGGCATGATGGTCTCCTCATGTCACGCGATAATCGGCAGCGATCTCGGTGAAGCGGAGATCCGCGCTGTCGCTCAGCGCAGTGATGCGATAGGTCCTGATGCCATCGACGAGCCGATGCCGCAGCGTCAGCCCGAGCCCGCTACGCAACACGATGCGGAGTTTCACCACGGCGCCGTCGCTATCGGCCTCACCGCCATGCTGCACGCTGTCCGGCATCACAGCCGCCCAGACGGTGGCGACCGGCGCATGACTGCGCATCACGCCGCCCTGCCCGTCATCGCTCTCCACGGGCGCCTCGATGACGAGACGCGTCTTCATGCGACCGGGATTTGTCATAGCGCCAGCATCCGATACGGCGCGACCAAGGCGCCGACACCGGCCGGGGCCAAAGAACCATCCGCCGTCGCCACGCGATTGTCGTACCAATGCGCCAGCAGCAGCCTGACCGCCTGGCGCAGATCCGCCGGCACATCGCCGGCCTCAGTGCCATAGCCACACAGCACGTCGAGCGCGATCCCCGCTTGCGCGCGCCCCGGCGGCGGCAGCGCGAAACACGGCGCCGCAATCACGTTGCTCGCGGGATCGACCACAAAACTCTCGCCATCGATAGCGCGGGCCGATCCATCGGCATCGAACACCCGCGCCGCCACCAGCTCGCGCAACGGCCCGATCCGCGGCGCAAAGCGGCCATCGCGCGGCCAGGCATCGAGCACGAAGCGCCAGGTCTGCGCCAGCAGCGCGCGCCGTG
>CALRZK010000073.1:0-9209 GCA_943372615.1 Bradyrhizobium ivorense
TGATTTCAGTTGCGGCACCTCCGGCGGCATGTCGTGCGACCCGTGATGTTCGAAACCCGGCAGATCGATCTGCGTCGGGTCGAGTGCGATCGGCTCGACATGAGCGAAGCTGTTCCGTGCGACCTCCGCGGCCGCCGGCGCCAGCTTCCAGTTGGTCGATCCGACGTGGCTGCTCCCCGAAATAAAAACCAGCTTCATCTCCGCGCGACCTTTCGCTGAAGGGACCAGATGCATCGCTCGCGATGATGCGCGGAGCGACTGCAAGTGTCCGCATTTCGAACATTTCTAAAAACTTGACACGTGTCGGCCCCGCTTGTAAACGAAAAATCGAATAACGACCAAAGTTCGAATAACGAACATAATGGAGCGCGGGATGAACGAGCACACTCGCATCGAGACAAACCGGACCGAATGGCCTGGCGAGGGGGAAATCCGCCGCGTCCCGTATTGGGCGTTCAACGACAAGGAGCTGTTCGAGCGTGAAAAGCAGACGCTGTTTCACGGCCCGACCTGGAATTTCCTCTGTCTTGAGATCGAGCTGCAGGTGCCCGGAGACTTCGTTGCTGTGCATGTCGGCGAGACGCCGGTCATCGTCACGCGCGATCGCGACGGCGAGCTCTATGCGTTCGAAAATCGCTGCGCGCATCGCGGTTCGTTGCTGGCGCTCGAGGATCGCGGCAACGTCAAGGACTTCACCTGCGTGTATCACGCCTGGAGTCATAATCTTCAGGGCGACCTGATCGGCATCGCGTTCAAGGATGGTATCGGCGGGAAGGGCGGCATCGCGAAGGATTTCTGCATGTCGGGCCGCGGCCCGCGCAAGCTGAGGGTCGTCGTACTCCATGGCCTCGTGTTCGGTAGTTTCGATGAGGATGCCGAGGAGCTCGAGGATTATATCGGCGAGGAACTGGTCGCGCGGATCGCGCGGGTGATGGAGGGCCGCAAGCCCGTTGTGCTCGGCCGGTTCACGCAGATCCTGCCCAATAACTGGAAGCTCTACGTCGAGAACACCAAGGACAGCTACCACGCCAGCATCCTGCACACCTTCTTCACGACCTTCGAGCTCAATCGGCTGTCGCAACGCGGCGGGATCGTCGTCAATGAGAGTGGCGGCTCGCATGCAAGCTATTCGGAAGTCGATCGCGAAGCCGAAGCGGCGAAGTCGAAGGATGTCTATTCGCAGCAGAACATCCGCTCGCAATCCGACCTGAAACTGTCGGACATGTCGCTGCTTGGCAATTTCAAGGAGTTCAAGGACGACACCACGCTGCAGATCCTGTCGGTGTTTCCGAACTTCGTGCTGCAGCAGATCCAGAATGCGCTGGCCGTCCGCACCATTCTGCCGCGCGGCACGGATCAGATGCATCTGAAATGGACCTATTTCGGCTTCGAGGACGATACGCCGGAGCAACGCAAGATCCGCATGAAGCAGTCCAATCTCGTCGGTCCCGGCGGCTACGTGTCGATGGAAGACGGTTGCATCGGTGGTTTCGTGCAGCGCGGCACAGCGGGATCGCAGGACGAACAGGCGGTGCTCGCAATGGGCGGCTACGCCATCGAAAGCAGCGACGACCGCATCACCGAGGCCGCCATCCGCGGCTTCTGGCAGGAATACCGCGCGAGGATGGGCCTATGAGCGACGTGCAGGAGCGTCATCGGTTGCTGACGCTGATCTCGATGGTGCAGGCCCGCTATGTGCGCGAGATCGACGACGGCGATTGCACCGCATGGCCGGACTTCTTCGCGGATGACTGCTTCTACAAGATCACCACGGCGGACAATCACAGCCAGAATCTCGAAGCCGGACTGATGTGGATGGACAGCAAGGGGATGCTGCATGATCGCATCCTCTCGCTGCTCGAGGCCAATGTCTACGAGCGGCATTCCTACCGGCACATTCTCGGGCAGCCCTATATCGGCGAGATCGAAGGCGACGAGCTGGATTCGGAGACACCGTTCATCGTGGCACGTATCACGCGCGAGGGCCCGACCGATCTGTTCGCGACGGGACGTTACATCGATCGCTATCGCGTGGCGGGGGACGACGCAAAGCTGGTCAAGCGGATCGTTGTGCTCGACAGCGGCTATATCGACACGCTGCTCGGCTTCCCGCTGTGACGACGCGTGCCGGATCGCGGTCGCGGTCCGGCCTCCACCGACAACATCAATCATCCGGGAGGAAACTACGTGAGTTTCCTGATTGCTATCGCTGACAAGGACATCAGCTTTGACTGCGCCGAGGACGAGACGGTTCTCGATGCCGCCGAGCGCGCGGGTTATGCGATCCCATATTCATGCCGCAAGGGTGTCTGCTCGTCCTGTGCGGGGACGATCGTTGCCGGCAACGCCGTCGTGCGCGGACGCGGCGCCTGTACGGGACCTGCGCAGGATGTGCTGCTTTGCCAGGCGCGTCCGCAGAGCGATCTGGTGGTGGCGCCGACACGGATCCGGCCTGCGGACATCATCGAGCGCAAGACGTTTACGGCAAAAGTGCGCAAGATCGAATGGCCCGCCGCCGACGTGGCGGTCCTTCATCTGCGTCTGCCGATCGGTCGTCGCGCGATCTTCCAGGCCGGGCAGTATCTGCGTGTGCTGATGAAGGATGGCGACAGCCGCAACTACTCGCTGGCGAATCCGCCGCAGAAGAATGACGAGCTCGAACTGCACATCCGTCATGTGCCCGGCGGCAAGTTCTCGGAAAGCGTGCTGGCAGGTCTCGCGAAAGCGAACACGCTGGATATCGAACTGCCTTACGGCGAATTTGCACTCAGCGGCAACACCGATCGGCCGGCCATCCTGATCGCCACGGGAACGGGATTTGCGCCGATCAAATCCATGGTCGAGAGCGTCATCCATCTTGGCGAGACGCGGCCGATCCATCTGTACTGGGGTGCCAACCGCGAGGCGGATCTCTACATGACGGATCTTTTGGCCGAATGGGCGACTGCGCATGCGTGGCTTCAGTACACGCCGGTGGTGTCCAGTCCGGGCCCGTCTTGGAGCGGTCGGACGGGCTTTGTGCACCAGGCGGTGATGTCCGATTATCCCGACATGTCGGTGCTCGAAGTCTATGCCTGCGGCGCGCCGGCGATGATCGATGCCGCCCAGCGTGATTTCCTGAACGATGGCGGTCTGCCGCATGACGCCTTCTTCAGCGACGCTTTCGTTCCCACCGGTGATGACGGGGCGGCGTCCCTGTCGGCGGTTTGAGGGCTGAGCGATGAGCGGCACCATCAAGACGATCGCATTGACGATCGGAGATCCGAACGGGATCGGCCCGGAGATCGCGGTCAAGGCAGCAGCGGAGTTCGCTGACGGTGCGCCACCGCGGGTGATCCTAGTCGGAGACGAGCATGTTATCGGCCACTACGCGCAACGGCACGCGCCGGGCATGGATCTTGTCGCATATCAGCGCGGGGAGGCGCCCAGGTCGGGCGCATTGTACTGGCATCGGGTGCAGTCATTGTCCGTCGCGAAGTTCAAGCCTGGCGTGGTCGATGCCGCCGCTGGGAAAGCCACCGTCGACTATGTCGCTGCGGCGATCGATCTCGTGCGCGCGGGGGCAGCCGACGCGATTGTCGGATGCCCGCACAACGAGACTGCAGTCAATGCGGCCGGAATTCCATTTTCCGGCTATCCCGGTCTGATCGCACGGCTGACGAACGTACCCGAAAACGATGTCTTCATGATGTTTGTCGGCGGCGGACTTCGCATCCTCCATGCGACGCTCCATGAGAGGCTGCATGATGCGCTGGCCCGCCTCACGCCAGACCTGGTCGAGCGGGCCGGACTGACATGTCTGCACACGCTGAAACGTCTCGGGATCGCGGCGCCGCGGCTCGGCATCTTCGGCATCAACCCGCATGCGGGCGAGAGCGGGCTGTTTGGCAATGACGACGACCTGATCACGTCGCCCGCGGTCGCGCGATTGCGCGCAGCGGGGCATGCAGTCGAAGGGCCGGTGGGCGCCGACCTGCTTGTCACGCGCCGGGACATCGATGGCTTCGTCGCGATCTATCACGATCAGGGGCATATCCCGGTCAAGCTGCTTGCAGGACGCAACGCGTCGGCATTTTCTGTCGGCTCGGACATCCTTTTTTCTAGTGTCGGGCACGGCAGCGCGTTCGATATCGCGGGGAAGAACGAGGCTGACGCCACGGCCGTCCTGCGCACGGTGCGTCTCATCAGCAATACGGCGCCGCCCGGTCTTGGCGCCGCAACAGGCTGAAGCTACTTCAAAAAACAGAATCATCGGGAGGGACAAAGATATGATCATCGCAAAATCAGTCGTGAAAGCAGTGTCGGTCGCAGCGCTCGGTATGCTGCTGTGCTCCGGCGGAACGCGCGCCAATGTCGAGGCGGACTACCCATCGAAGATCATCAAGATCGTGGTGCCGTTCTCGGCTGGCGGCACAGCTGATGCGTTGCCCCGCGTCGTCGCCGAGAGGCTGCGCCAGAAATGGGGACAGGCGGTCATCATCGAGAACCGCGCTGGCGCCGGCGGCAATATCGGCGCGGAGTTCCTGGCGAACAGCGCACCTGATGGATACACGCTGCTTGCGAGCCCGCCGGGACCGATTGCGATCAACGAGACGCTCTACAAGAAGATGAGTTTCAAGCCGTCGGAGTTCCTGCCTGTCACACTGCTGGCGACCGCGCCGAATGTTATCGACGTCCGGGCTAACTTTCCCGCCAAGTCTATCGGTGAACTCATCGCTTACGCCAAGGCGAATCCCGACAAGGTGACATTCGCGTCGCAGGGCAACGGCTCGACTTCCCATCTGACCGCGATGCTGTTTCAGAAGCTGACCCAGACCAGCATGACCCACGTCGCGTATAAAGGCACGGCGCCGGCATTGCAGGACATCGTCGGCGGAACAGTGGACATTTTCTTCGACAATCTCGGCTCCTCGCTGAATCTGCACGAGAGCGGCAGACTGCGTATCCTTGCCGTGTGCGGCCCGGAGCGGACGTCCCAGCTCGCAGATGTGCCGACCGTGCAGGAAGCCGGCGTGAAGGATTTCACGTCGGTGACCTGGTTCGCGCTGATGGCTCCGAACGGAACGCCAAATGGCATCGTCGACAAGCTGAATCAAGCGGTCACCGACATCCTGCGTGAGCCGGATGTGCAGTCGAAATTCTCGGCACTGGGCGTGCAGGCAGCTCCGATGACGGTCAAGTCCACCGCTGAATTCATCGACGCCGAACGCAGCCGCTGGGGCGACATCATCAAGTCGACGCAGATCGCCGTGGACTGAGCGAATGGACCGCATGCGGCCTCAAGCTGACCAGACATCTAGAGGAGCGCAGATGGGTCCGGATATATCCTTCGATGTGGCGTCATTCATCGATAATCGCCGCATCGGCCTCACCCAGTATGCGATCGTCGTCTTATGCGGTTTAGTGATGTTCCTGGATGGTTTCGATACCCAGGCGATCAGCTATATGGCGCCGTCGATCTCCAGAGAGTGGCATCTCTCCAAGGAGATGCTCGGTCCAATCTTCTCATCCGCATTGATCGGACTGATGGTCGGCTATCTTCTGGTATCGCCGCTGTCGGATCGTTTCGGACATCGGAAACTGGTGGTGGTAAGCACCTTCGCCTTTGCGCTGCTCACCTTCACGACCGCATTTGCGTCAGGCTTCACCGAACTGATCATCCTGCGCTTCGCCACCGGCATTGCACTTGGATCCGTCGTGCCGAGCGCGATCGCGCTGACCACCGAGTTTACCCCGGCACGGATGCGCGCCACGTTCGTGCTGGCGATCTATTGCGGCTTTTCGCTTGGATTCGTCGCTGCAGGCGGCGTGGCCGCATGGGCAATTCCGCAATTCGGCTGGCGTTCGATGCTCTGGATCGGTGCCGCTGCCCCGTTCGTCGTCGCGCTAATCGCGCTTGTTGCTCTGCCGGAGTCGATGGACTTTCTGGTTCGCACCAAAGCATCTCCGGAACGCATCTGGCGCGTCGTCCGTCGCGTCGATGGCACGCTTCCGCCCACCAGTCCCGCTCGGTTCTCAACCGAGATGGCAGAGCAACGCAGCTCGATCGGCAGCCTGTTCGCATCCGGACGGAGCATGGGAACGCTGGTGATCTGGGCGGCGTTCATGCTGAATCTTGCGGAGTTCTACGGCTTGCAGAGCTGGCTGCCGACGATGCTCGGCAATGCGGGATACTCCCTCAACACCGTGGCGCTGGCGACATCGATGACGACGATCGGCGGCATCATTGCTGCCTTCGCCATCGGCCCGGCCATGGATCGGCTCGGCGCCTACAAGTCGCTCGCAGTGGTCTATCTGAGCGGCGCATTGCTCGTAATCCTGTTCGGCTTCTCGGTGGGAGGCCCGGAATGGCAACTCATAGTGGCGGCGTTCCTGGCCGGGTTCTGCATAAGCGGTGGGCAGAAGAGCGTCATCGCCCTGGCGGCGATCTACTATCCCAGCGCAATTCGTTCGACCGGAATCGGCTGGGCGCTCGGCATCGGCCGGTTGGGAGGTATCACTGGTCCGCTGCTGATTGGCACCATGCTGGCCGATCAGCTGTCCGGACAGAATATCCTCTACCTCGCCGCAATTCCGATGCTGCTTGCAGGAATCCTGATCATGCTGATTGGGCGTCGCTACGGCTCCTCGGCATTGGCCAAAGCGGTCACGCCGACCGTCAATGGCGCTCAGCCAATGTCGGCTGGTAACCGAACATAAACGCGATCAACGCGTGTCGATGATCAGTTCGCAGTTTCAGGACGTCGATTCTCCTGAGGAGTGGCACCTGACGTTCCGTGCTGTATTGCCCGGAAAGCGAAGGCGATCGCGGGCCCCAATGTAATCCCGAGGCCCGGATATTGCCCTCCCATGATAGACGCAGCGTCGTTGCCGCATGCGTAGAGGCCAGAAATGGCGCTTCCGTCCGCACGAAGCACTTGCGCATCCTTGTTCACACGAAGTCCCGCAGCTGCTCCGATATCGCCCGGATAAAGGCGAACTGCGTAATATGGCGGGGTTGCAATCGTGCCGAGAGTTGGATTCGGAGTTTGTGTTCGCCCACTGCAAGTTCATCGCTTACGTCGAAACGGCAGCCCCTCTCTTCGCGAAGGCCGGCATTGCGGACGCTCTGGATGAGGGCATTGTTGCGCTCAAGGCGAAGAAGGACATCGCGACCTTCGTCGGAATGTTGGGCGACCTGCGCCTTTGGGCCCGGGAGCCTCTGATGAAACGGCCCTGACGAACTGAGCGGTGGCCCCCGGTTTGAGATGTGCTATTTTGTCGCATCTCACCCGGAGGGAACTGTGAACGCGACCGATAATCAGAATTCCACGAACGGAAAGGGCTTCGCGAAGATCTTCGGCGACATCGCGAACAAGACATCCCAGGCTGCGGGCCGCGCAACGACCTTCATGATTGCCGGAGCCGTCGTTCTTATCTGGGCGGTCTCTGGACCGGCTTTTGGCTACAGCGACACTTGGCAGCTCGTGATCAACACGGGAACGACCATCGTGACCTTCCTGATGGTGTTCCTCATCCAGAATTCCCAGAACCGCGACAGCGCGGCCATCCAGGTGAAGCTCGACGAACTCATCCGGGTCAGTGCCGCCCACAATTCCTTTGTGGGCATCGAACACCTCACCGACGAAGAACTGGAGGAGATCCGCGGCAAATGCGAGCGGCGGGCCGAAGCCGAGAAGGCCGGGGACCGGACGGTGGAGATCGTCGGTGAGCGTGCCGCCGAAGCAGCGGACGAGGTGACGGGTTCGTGACTGTATGGCCCGAGCCGGAAGCGTCACCGGCGAGCTGCTGCTACGTGAGGGAGCATGAAAGCGGGTTTGAGGCCGACCGGTCGCATCTTCACTCTCAGCATGCTCGCGCTCATCGGCATGATCGGTTGCGCCGGCGCCCAGGAGGACAAGAAGACGGACGACGACAAACCCGCCGATCCGGACACAGGCCAGAGCACGATCGAGGAGACCACCCTCGGCGTGCTGCCCAACCCGTTCACGGACCGCGGAGTGAAGTTCGCGGCGACGTATATCGGCGAGACCATCGGCAACCCGTCGGGCGGCCTCAAGCAGGGCGTCATCTACGAAGGTCGGCTCAATCTCGCTGTGGACGCCGATCTGGAGAGGCTGCTTGGTCTGTCCCAGACCACCTTCCATGCCAACGTCTTCCAGATACACGGAGACGGGCTCTCACGAGGCAATCTGCAGAACTTCATGACCGTCAGCGGGATCGAGGCTCTTCCATCGACCCGCCTCTACGAGATTTGGTTCGAGAAGAAGTGGGGTCACGACCTCGTCTCGCTGAAGGTCGGCCAACTCGCTGCCGACCCCGAGTTCTTCAACACCAAATACACAGACGTCTTCACCAATGCCTCCATGGGATGGCCGGCGATCACCTCCACCAACCTCCCGAGCGGGGGCCCGTCGCCCCCTCTCGCAGCGCTGGGAGCCCGCCTGGCGGTGAATCTCTCCGAATCCGTGTCCGTGCTCGGAGCGGTCTTCGACGGGGATGCTGCGGGCCCCGGGACGGACGACCCGCAGCGGCGCAATCGATACGGGACCAACTTCCGGATAAATGATCCTCCGCTGGTTCTGGGGCAGGTCCAGTATTCGTGGAATAACCACAAAGGCGACCCCCGGCTCGCCGGCACGCTCAAGCTCGGCGGCTGGCGGCATTTCGGAGAATTTCCAGACGAGCGTCTGTCGGAGAACGGCAAGTCGATCTTCGACCCTTCCGGCGGCGGTACGCCTGCGAAGCTGAGCGGCAACTACGGGATCTGGGCCGTGGCCGAGCAGCAGGTCTATCGAGTGCCGGGCAGCGACGATCGCGGCGTCGGGGTATTCGCCAGGTTGTCCAACAGCCCCTCCAACCGCAACCTCATAGACCTTTATGCCGATGCAGGAATCGAGATCATCGGACCGAGCGACCAGCGGCCCAACGACAAATTCGGTTTCGCTATGGGTTATGCCCGGGTGTCCACGGCGGCACGGACTCTCGACGCGGATTATCGCAACTTCGTGGATGCGAAGGCCCCCATCCGTAGCGCTGAGACACTCTTCACTGCCGCGTATCAGTACGAGCTTAAGCCGGGATGGAGCGTGCAGCCGACGGTGCAGTACATCCTCCGCCCCGGCGGCGGGGGAACGAGTCCCACCGGCTCCAACCCGGGCGTCTCACTCGGGAACGCGACCGTCCTTGGTTTGCGGACCGTCGTGAAA
>CALRZK010000074.1:0-9209 GCA_943372615.1 Bradyrhizobium ivorense
TTTCCGACGTGATCGATTTCAGCATGCGGGCAACTTTGCCCATCATTGCCAAATGTGACCGCCCGTGAGCGCTGTCACACTCGCCCCGCCGACCTTACGCGCCTGGCGCAACGATCTCTTCAGCGGCGCCATTGCCAGCGTCCTCACCATCAGCTTTGGCCTGTCCTATTCGGTGCTGATCTTTTCGGGACCGCTGGCCTCGTTCCTGCCCTACGGCATCGCCGCGACCTTCATCGCAGCCAGCGTCGCCGCAGCGGTCATCGCGTTGGGCAGCTCGTTCCCCTTCGCCATCGGCGGGCCGGAAAGCTCCACCGCCGCCGTGACGGCGATCCTCTCGGCCACTCTGGTCGAGCACATCGTTTCGCAATCGGAGCCGACCGCGCTCCTCGGTCCGGTCCTGATCACGCTATCCGCCGCCACGATCCTGACCGGACTGGTGCTGTGCGGCCTCGGCATCACCCATATGGGCCGGGCCATCCGTTACGTACCCTATCCCGTCATTGGCGGTTTTCTCGGCGCCACCGCCTGCCTGATTGTGGCTGGCGGCGTTCAGGTGAGCACCGGCGTCAAACTGCAATTCGCCAATCTGGGCAAGCTCGCCAGCTCTGTAGCGCTCTACGAACTCGGCGCAGCCGGCGCTGTGGCGCTGACGATCTATGCGATCTGGCACAAATCGCGGAAGCCCATGGCGTTGCCGGCGATCCTCCTGGCGGCCATCGCCATCGCACATCTGGTGTTCTGGCTGTCCGGCACTGCGATCCATGAGGCGCAGGCAATGGGCTGGACCTTCGCCTCTCCCCCCAAGGCCAGCCTGACGCTGCCCTGGACCTTTCTCGCCGCCCCCTATCCTTGGGACGCTCTCCCCGGCCTGGTCGGCAATTTCATTGCCGTAATTTTCGTCACCGCGGTGAGTACCCTGTTCAATACCACCGGCATCGAGGTCGCCGCCCATCGCGAGGCGGATATCGAGCGCGAGCTGAATGTGACCGGCGCGGCCAATATCCTGACCGGCCTGCTCGGTGGCTATGCGAGTTGCATCTCCATCAGCCGCTCGGTGCTCAATCTCAACAGCGGCGCCACCAGCCGACTTTCCGGCATGACAGTGGCGGTGATCGCGGCATCCATGCTTGTGGTCGACCCGGCGCTGCTGGCTTACATGCCACGTTTCGTGCTCGGCGGCCTGCTGTTGTATCTCGGCATGGAGCAACTGCATCGCTGGATCGTGGATTCGCGCAAGCGACTGTCCCTGCTCGACTACCTGTCCCTGCTCGCGATCATCCTCATCATCATCAAATGGGGATTTGTGGCCGGCGTTCTGATCGGTATCGTGATCGGCTGCGCTACTTTCGCGCTCAGCGTCTCGCGCGTCTCCTCGATCAAATACGGTTTTGACGGTTCAGAGTATCGTTCCTCGCTCGATCGCTCGCTGGAAGACCAGCGCACGCTGATGGCGCATGGCAGGGAGATCCAGGGCCTCAATCTGCAGAGCTACCTGTTCTTCGGCTCTGCAAACCGCCTCTATCTGCATGTGAAGGCGCTGCTGCGCCGGCATCCGGAATGCCGCTATCTGGTGTTCGACTTCAAGCTGGTCACTGGCATCGATTCATCGGCCGCACATTCCTTTGCCCAGATCAAGCGCATCGCCGGCGAGCATGGCACCACGCTGGTACTGGCCAATCTGCATCCCGCTGCCAATCGCAATCTGCGCGCCAGCCTGTTCATCGACAGTGAGGTGCGGATCGCCGCCGATCTCGATCGGGCCCTGGAATGGTGCGAAAATGAGGTGATCAGCCAGCATCGTGGACTGGCCGAAGAAGAGGCCAATCTGCGCGACTGGTTCACGCGCATCCTGCGCACGCCGGAAGACGCCGACGAACTGATGCGCCGCTGTCAGCGTATGGAGGTCGAGGCTGGTGAGATCGTGGTGAATGCCGGCGATGCCGCCGAATGCATGCATTTCATTCTCGATGGGCGCGTCGGCATCATGGTGGCCGGCGGCGATGGCCGCCTGACACGCGTGCGCAGCCTTGGCCGCTATACAACGGTCGGCGAGATGGGCCTCGTCGCCTATACGCCACGCAGCGCAACTATTCAGGCCGAAGCGGCGAGCATTCTTTATGTTCTGCGCGCCGATGCGTTCGAAGACATCAGGGAAAACCACCCGTCGCTAAGCCAGAAGCTGCTGACCTATTTCGTATCGGTCATGGCGGAGCGGCTGACCTTTGCCAGCCGCATGATCGCAGTGCTGCGGCGCTGAACGCCGCAACATCGCTGCCGGTTATTGGTGCTGCTTGGATTGGACGCCGGCCAGATGGAACGACGAGAGCAGCGAAACGATCTGCTTGTAGCGCTCTGACGTGTGATCGCCGCGGAGGGCAAGCAGGATCTTCTTTGATGCAATCAGTGGCAGCGTTTCATCCTCAGCTTCGACAAACGGCAGTACGATTGCATTCCTCGGCACCACTGCCAGACATTGCCCGGATCTGACTGCGGTGAACTTTGAAGAGTAGTCGGGGCCAGCAAACATAACCTTATAGGCTCGACCATCCTCGGCCAATGCATTGAGAATGATGTGCTGATCCGGCGGCCATGTCGCCAGCGGAATGGGTTCGCCAGCGTCGAGCGCAAGCTCCTCCGCCTTCATCCATGCGAACTCGATATCAAATTCGGCGATGAGATCGTCGGTCAAAGCCGCTCGATGGTTCTTGACGTCCATCACCATGGCGACATCGACATCGCCGTCATCGAACGCCTTGACGATGTTCGAGCAGATATCAGACGTCACCGACGCATCCTTTAGCAGTGCATTGGCGGGATGATCGACAAGGAAGTTGAGCAGCATGCTACTGATGCCGATTCGAATGGGACTTCCATCCCCTGTCGTGCCTGATGATCGAAGGCGCCTGTCGCTTTCGGCAAGGATCTGATGGGCCCGGGCAAGCAGATGCCGGCCGGCCTCGGCCAGATTGGTGCCGGCTGTTACTTTCGCCTTTGCAGGCCTTCCGTCGCGATCGAGATCTCTCGAGTCCAAGTCATGCCTCCGTGGAAGGAAGAACGCCTCTCGCCATACTGAGCGTAACCGACTTACGAGAACATCGCTACGCCTGATCCGATCCCGTGCGCAGATCGATTTCCATTCCGCATAGCAAAACGAAAATGGCCGGGCTGAGCCCGGCCATTTTGCAGCTATCAACGCGAGTACGGTATCAGATGCCCGACATCATGATGTATTTGATCTCGACATACTCTTCCATGCCGTGACGCGAACCTTCGCGACCGAGCCCAGATTCCTTCACGCCGCCGAACGGAGCTACTTCCGTGGTGATCAGGCCGGTATTGACGCCCACCATGCCTGACTCCAGCGCTTCCGCCACGCGCCAGACGCGGCCGAGATCACGCGAGTAGAAGTAGGACGCCAGGCCGAACGGCGAAGCGTTGCACATGGCGATGACGTCAGCCTCATCCTTGAAGCGGAATACCGGCGCCAGCGGGCCGAAGGTCTCTTCCTGCGACACCAGCGCATCCGGTTTGACGTTTGCGAGTACTGTCGGCTCGAAGAAGGTGCTACCGAGCGCATGGCGCTTGCCGCCGGTGACCACCTTGGCGCCGCCCTTCACCGCGTCAGCGATATGGCGTTCGACCTTCTCGACGGCCTTCTCATTGATCAGCGGCCCCTGCGTGACGCCCTGCTCGGTGCCATCACCGACCTTCATGGCGGCAACCTTCTTGGCCAGCTTCTCGACGAACTGATCGTAGATTCCATCCTGCGCATAGAGGCGATTGGCACAAACGCAGGTCTGGCCCATGTTGCGATACTTCGAGACGATGGCGCCTTCCACGGCCGCATCAATATCGGCATCGTCAAACACCACGAAAGGCGCGTTGCCGCCCAGTTCGAGGCCAAGCCGCTTCACGCCAACCGACGCCTGCTTGTAGAGAATCTTGCCAACCGGCGTCGAACCGGTGAAGCCAACGAAGCGAACCGCGGGATGCTCGCACAGAACGAGGCCGATCGGCGAGGCATCGCCAGTGATGATGTTAAGCACGCCCTTCGGCACGCCTGCACGCTCGGCCAGTTCAGCAAGCGCCAGCGCCGAGAGCGGAGTCTCGTTGGCAGGCTTGAGCACCACTGTGCAACCGGCGGCGAGCGCCGGCGACACCTTACGGGTGATCATCGAATTCGGGAAATTCCACGGGGTAATGGCGCCGCAGACACCGATCGGCTGCTTGATGGCGAGCAAGCGCGCATCGGCGCGCTGGGTCGGGATGGTTTCGCCGTAAACGCGGCGCGCTTCTTCGGCAAAGAATTCGATATAGGCGGCGCCGATATCAACCTCACCCAGGGCCTCGGCCAGTGGCTTGCCCTGCTCAGAAGTGAGGATCAGCGCAAGGTCTTCTCGGTTGGCGATGATCAATTCAAACCACTTGCGCAGGATGTTGGAGCGCTGCTTGGCGGTGAACTTGGCCCAGGCCGGGAAAGCCCTTTCGGCGGCTTCGACAGCCTGTGTCGTTTCCTTGGCGCCCATATTCGGCACCTTGGCAATCTCGAGCATGTTGACCGGATTGGTGACCACGGTCTCGCCTGTGCCGACCCAGGCGCCATCGATGTAGCACTTGTCGCGCAGCAGTGAGGGGTCTTTCAGGCGGGCGGCAAGCGAGGAAGTGGTCGATGACATGGGCTATTCTCCTGCAGAAATGTCGCGGACGTATAGCCGCGGAACAAGGCAGGAGTACAGGCCCGATTGCCCTCGCGCGGCGAATGGCAGCTATCGCCGCAGACAGTTGAAGCCGTCTGCGGTCAGGCCGCGCCGCGCATATAGGCTTCGCGGCGGTCGATCATCCGCTCGAAGGCGATCTTTGCGGTGGCGCGGCTGGAAGTCGGGAATGTGCGATATTCCAGGTCCGGCAACATTGCCGCATCGCGGCGGCCAAACCAGGAAATAAAGGATTTCGGCGGCGCTGAAATTTTCGCCAACGCCTGAGCCAGATTGTCGGTCGCCTCGAAGGCGAACAGCGCCCCCGTTTGAGCGACCCGAATTTCAAACAGCCCAGCACCGATCGGAGCTTCGATGATCTCACCACGCGAGGCGCGGGGATAGCGCTTCCATTCGGTCCAGTTCGCAATCATGGGTCGTACTCCGCAGCCATACGCTGCAACTGCCATACTCGTTAGTGTCGGGAAGCGCTTTCACGTTCAGGTCAAATTTTGAACAGGGATGCGCCGGTTTTGTTCCGATACGGATCGCGTAATCGTCACATAAAACCAAATGGGTGGCCAAGCGCCAAAACCAGCGACTTTTAATCACTTCAAAGAGATCAACCGCTTCCGCGCGGCATCGAAAAGCCGGTAGCATGATGAAAATCAAAATCTGAACGTCCAACGGGGAGAAGACGCATGCCGCCCAGCGCCGCCATCGATCGGATCATGCAGCAGGCCTGCAACAGCGGCGCCGTTCCCGGCGCAGTCGTGATGGCCGCCACTGGCAATGAAGTCATCTATCAGGGCGCTTTCGGCAAACGCGACTTGAGCAAAGATGCCGCGATGACGACCGACAGCGTGTTCTGGATCGCCTCGATGACCAAGGCGATCACCGGGACGGCGGCGATGCAACTCGTCGAGCGCGGCCAACTGTCCCTGGATGCGCCCATTGGTGATGTACTGCCCGACCTCTCGGCAATTCAGGTGCTGGAAGGCTTCGACGCTGGCGGCGAGCCAATACTGCGTCCGGCGCGGCGCCCGATCACACTAAGGCAGCTCCTTACCCACACCGCCGGCTTCTGCTACGACATGATGAATGCCGATATGGGGCGCTGGCTGGAGAAAACCGGCACGCCGGTGTTTCGCACCGGTCTCAATGCCGCGATGCGGGTGCCGATCATGACCGATCCCGGTACGCGCTGGGAATATGGCACCAATATCGATTTCGTCGGCAAGGCTGTGGAAGCGGCGAGCGGACAGCCGCTCGATCTGTACTTCCGTGAGCATATCCTCGATCCGCTCGGCATGTCTGACACAGCGTTCAGGATTGGCGACGCCCAGCGCCGACGGCTGGTGAAGGTGCATCGACGGCAGCCTGATGGCACGCTCACGCCGATCGATTTCGAAATCAAGCAGGACCCGGAATTTTTCGCCGGCGGCGGAGGGCTGTATGGCACCGCGCCGGACTACATCAAATTCACGCGGATGATGCTCAACAAGGGCATGGGCAATGGCCATCGTCTGCTGCAGCCGGAGACGGTCGCATTGATGAGCGAGAACCACATCGGCGACCTGCATGTCACGCCGATGTTGTCAGCGCTTCCGGCCGTCACCAATGATGCGGAGCTCTGCCCCGGCATCGAGAAGAAGCACGGCCTCAGTTTCGTAATCAATATGTCGGCCACGCCCGAGGGCCGCAGCGCCGGCAGTCTGGCCTGGGCCGGGCTCGCCAACACCTATTACTGGATCGATCCCGTTCGCGACGTCACCGGCGTGATCCTGATGCAGGTGCTGCCCTTCGCGGACCGCACCTGCCTTCGGGTGTTTTCGGACTTTGAACGCGCTGTGTATGCGGGCCTCGACGCGAAGCAGGCGGCGTAGAGTTACGCCGCGCTCTTATCTGCGACGTTCAGCACGCCCCGGCGAATCTGATCTTCCTCGATCGATTCGAACAGCGCCTTGAAGTTGCCTTCGCCAAAGCCGTCGTCCCCCTTGCGCTGGATGAATTCGAAGAAGATCGGGCCGATGGCATTGGCCGAGAAGATCTGCAGCAGCACCTTGGTCTCGCCACCTTCAACCACGCCCTCGCCATCGATCAGGATGCCATTCTTCTGCAAGCGCGGCACGTCCTCACCATGTTTCGGCAGGCGGGTATCGATCTTCTCGAAATAGGTCTCCGGCGGCGACGGCATGAATGGCAGACCATCGGCCCGCAGGCGCTCGATCGTGGTATAGATATCCTGGACACCGCAGGCGATGTGCTGGATTCCCTCACCATGATAGGTGTTGAGATATTCCTCGATCTGGCCGTTATCGCCGGCATCCTCATTGATCGGGATACGGATTTTGCCATCCGGGCTGGTCAGCGCGCGGGAAAACAAGCCGGAGGCGCGGCCTTCGATATCGAAGAAGCGGATCTGGCGGAAGTTGAACAGCTTTTCGTAGAAGCCGGTCCACACATCCATGCGACCGCGATGAACATTGTGGGTGAGGTGATCGAGATAAAACAGGCCGGCACCGACAGGACGCGGATTCTTGGCACCTAGCCATTCAAATTCCATGTCGTAGGCAGAGCCCTTAGCGCCATAACGATCGACGAAATACAGCAGGCTGCCGCCGATACCCTTGATGGCAGGTACATCGAGCGTTTTCTCGGAAGGACTCACATCGGCCGGCTCTGCGCCAAGCAAGATGGCACGGTCGTAGGCCTTGTCAGCATCGACGACGCGAAACGCCATGGAGGGCGCGCAGGGGCCATGTGCGGCGACAAACTTGGTGCCGTGCGTGCCGGGCTCTTCATTGACGAGATAGTTGATGTCGCCCTGGCGATAGACGGTGATCTTCTTGGTCTTATGCTTCGCCACCGGCGCATAGCCCATCAGCTTGAACAGGGCGTGCAGTTCTTCGGGATTGGGGTGAGCGTATTCGACGAATTCGAAGCCGTCGGTCCCCATTGGGTTGTCCGCCGAAATCCTGGCGGCCGGCGCGTCGTGCGGAAACGGACCCATCGTATTCTCCCTGAACTGCTGCGATGTCGCTTGAGGGCAGTCTGGGGTGTTCGGGACGCAAGGTGCGTGCAATCTGGATTGCGAAATGTCATAATCATGCACGATCCGTGCATATTTGGAGCATTTTACGCATGATCGAAGTGGATTCTTTCGATCTGAAGATGCTGGCGGCGCTGCAGGACGATGGCCGGCTCACCAACCAGCAGCTCGCTGACAGCGTCGGCCTGTCCGCCTCCCAATGTTCGCGGCGCCGGATGCGGCTGGAGGGCGAGAAGGTCATATCCGGCTATCACGCCGATCTCGCACCCGAAGCACTCGGCTTCGGCGTCGTCGCCTTCATCCAGGTCACGCTCGCGACCCATTCGCCCGACAATGCGAAGAAGTTTCGCGCGCTGGTACAACGGGTGGACGAGATCCAGGAGGCCTATTCGTTGACCGGCGATGCCGATTACGTGCTGAAGGCCGTTCTACGTGACCTCAAGGGACTTTCAGACCTCGTCAATGACGTGCTGATGCCGCATCAGAGCGTCGCGCATGTGCGCTCATCGATCGTGCTGGATCGACTGAAGGAGACCAGCAAACTGCCACTGAAAGCGCTGCGATCTTAGATGCAGCGCGTCTCTTAGCTCTCAGCGAATGACCGCGACGGCTGCCGGTGCACCGCATAGGCATCCGCCTTGCCGTCCACGCGCGGATAGAGCTCGCGCACCAGCGGATCGTGTCCTGGAATGATGCGATCGGGGTGACCGGCGAGACGCTCGCAGGTCTGCCAGCCGTCAACCATGTCGCCGATATTGTAGACGATCGGAAACGGGCTCCGACGCTGCAGATTGCCGTAATAATGCGAAGCGTCCGAGGCCAGCACCACAGGGCCGCGCTCGGTCTGGACACGGACGATCTGCAAGCCATCGGAATGGCCACCAACGCGATGCAAGGTGATGCCAGGTGCGACCTCGCCGTCGCCATTATGAAAAGTGACGCGTTCGCCATAGACGTGCCGGACCATCAAGGTGACGTCTTCAGCCGAAAACGGATGCCGCAGCAGGCCATTGCACATGCAGCGGCCAGTGGCATAGGCCATCTCACGATCCTGCAAATGGAAGCGCGCATTTGCAAAACGGTCGAGATTGCCGGCGTGATCATAGTGCAGATGCGTGATGATGACGTCGTGGATCGTCTCCGCGGCCACACCGAACTGAGCCAACGCATCGACCGGATTGATCGCGAGTGCACGATTGCGCTCTTTCGCCGCAGTCTCGTTGAAACCAGTATCGACAAGGATATCGCGACCACCGCCGCAAATGAGCCAGACAAAATAATCGAGATCGGCCGCGGTGGTCTCATGCGGATCCGGCGACAGATAGTTCATCGCCGGGGTCCGCGGCGTCATGGTGGCGTAGCGGATGGCGTAAATTTCGTAAGTTGGCGTCATGGGGCGTCGTCCCGCGTTTCTGTTGTTGCCGCCACCAAGCCAGCTTCATGCGCAAAAATCAAACCGTTCC
>CALRZK010000075.1:0-9099 GCA_943372615.1 Bradyrhizobium ivorense
GTGCAGGACAGGCAGCCGCTCTCCTGCAGCAGGCCGCGGACGATCTGCAGCCGGATGGGATCAGCCAGCGCTGAAAGCACGCCGGAGAGCGTGATATCCTTGGTCGCGGGGTGAACGAACTGTGCCATGAAAAAAGATATAGGCGCCCCCTTGCGCTAGTTCAATAGTCCCATATTTCCGAACTATCGAAGCATCCAACAGGGGATCATGATCATGACCAAGACATTCGAAGGCAAAGTGGCACTGGTGACCGGCGCATCGAAGGGCATCGGCGCCGAGATCGCCATCCAACTCGCCGCCGCAGGCGCCGCGGTTGGCGTCAATTACGCGTCGAGCAAAGCAGGCGCGGAGAAAGTCGTGGCTGCCATCACCGTCAAGGGCGGCAAGGCGATCGCGGTGCATGGCGATCTCGCCTCATCCGGCGGCGCTGCCGCGGCCGTGGCCGAGACAGTCAAGGCGTTCGGGCCAATCGACATCCTCGTCAACAATGCCGGCGTCTACGCCTTCTCTCCGCTCGACGGCATCACACCGGAGCACTTTCATAGCCAGTTCGGCGTGAACGTGCTGGGGCTGTTGCAGGCCTCGCAGGAGGCCGTGCGGCATTTCAATCCGGATGGCGGCAGCATCATCAATATCTCGTCGGGCGTCTCGACCATGACCCCGCCGAACAGCGCGGTCTACACCGCCACCAAGGCCTCGGTGGATGCCATCACCTCGGTACTGTCGAAAGAACTCGCGCCGAAGAAGATCCGCGTCAACACCGTCAATCCCGGCATGATTGTCACCGAAGGCGTGGTGTCGGCTGGCTTCCATGAAGGCGAGATGCGCAACTGGGTCGAGAGCGTGACGCCGCTCGGCCGCGTCGGCAAGGTCGAGGAGATCGCGTCAGTGGTTGCATTCCTTGCATCCGACGCCGCGTCCTATGTCACCGGCGAAACGCTGCATGTCACGGGCGGCGCGCGATAGATCAACGAAGCCCCGGCAGCGATGCCGGGGCTTTTTGTCGCGAGTTACTTCGCACCATATGGCGCTGGCGTTTCGCGGCTCGGGGCGGAGCCGACAGTCGCGCCACGGCGCTTGTTTTCGATCTGCTGCGCCATTTCGAGATGATGGCGCAGAGCCGGAAGTGTCTTGCCGGCCCAATCCTTCAGCTTGGCATTATCGCCACCTTTGGCATAGCGCTCGAATAGCGCCACCGCATCTTCATGGGCTGCCACCTGCATTGGATCGTAGGTCGCAGCGAATTCGTCGGCGCCGGCACTGTTGAGCTTGTCGATCTTCGATTGCAACGCCGTGTTCAGCGCCGTCGGTAGATCTGCTTTGACAGCACCGCTGTCGATCAGCTGCTTGATGTCCGCCGACGTCTTGGTGTGATCGGTGATCATCTGTGCAGCGAATTTCTTTTCGTCGGCATTGCCTTTCTGCTGCGCGATCCTTGCCGCCGCGATCTCCAGCATGTCGCTAATTGCCGCTTCCGTTACGAAATCCTGCGTCTTCGGCGCAATGCCGAGCGTGGAATTAACGCCGGTCTTTTCACCGATGGACTGCGCGAGCACAGGGCCCGACAGCATGGTCGTTGCGGCGAGGATGATGATCAGCTTCTTCATGGCCGTTGTCCTTGACGTGAAGAGCCTGGCCAAATGCGGCGCAGGTCTCGCGCATATCAAGTTGCTGACATATGCGACGTTCCGTCACGCTTTCGGCAATCACCGCGCTCAGCATCGCCACACACGCCCCCTTCCCGCCGCATTTTCTTCAGCTTCGGTTCATCCCGACGACGTAACTCTTGCGCACCTGCTGATGACAAACATCGGCCTCGGGTCAAGGAGAATACCGTGAAGAACTTTGCTTTTGGAATTGCCGCTGCCGCTACGATCGCGCTGGCCTCGATGGTTGCGCCCGCTTCGGCGACCACGGTCTCGATCGACAAGACCAACGTAGCCGCACCGATCACGGACTTCTCTTCGCAGCATCGCCACCGGGCCCACCGCACGACCGTCATTCGTCGCGGCCCGGTCTGCACCGTGCGCACCGTCGTGAAGCGCGGTCCTTATGGTCGCCGCGTCGTAAACAAGGTTCGCGTCTGCCGCTAAGCGCCAGACCACGCGAGTAAGACGAAGGCGGCGCTCGTATGCGCCGCCTTTTTTAATTTATGCCTCGTAGCACTCACTCATCGCCTGGCTCAGGTCCCGGCGGCACTTGCGGCATGGATGGATTTTGCGGGCGCTGCGGTGCCGATGGCTGCATGCGCTCGCGTGTAGGCGCCTGGCCGCGCGTCACCTGATTGGGCGCAGCTGCTTGCTGCGGATAGAACACGTCGTAGCAGGCACGGCTCAATCGCGGCCCCGCGGCGCGCAAGCAATTTTCCACCCGTCCTTCGTCGGGCATGGACGTCGCACAGAGTTTGAACGCGTCGGGCATGCAAGCCTCGCGCTGCGCCTCGGTGCCGCCCTGCGCATGCGCGGCGGCAATGGTTCCGATCATCAAGGCTGCCGCCATCATGCCGGATGCCCGTTTCGAGACATTTCTATTCAAGATCACATGAGTCGAGGCCATGTTCAGGTGTCCTCCGCGCTTGTGACAAATCAAATTCATCACCCCGCTCTCGGTTCCCCACATGCACACGCATCGCTGCTGAAAATGACGGCGCCTCTTATGCGAATCAATTTGGGCGTAGCCCGCTGCCCTCATCGACTTCGTCAGTCCACACCTTGAAGCTCAACAGCGTGTTCGGCCCGAATGTCTGCGTGATCGGAACATCGGCTGCATCGCGGCCCTGCGCGATCAGCACGCGGCCAATGCGCGGGATGTTGTTGCGAGCGTCGAATGTGTGCCAGGCGCCGCCCAGATAGGCCTCGAACCAGCCGGCGAAGTCGCCATCGGCCCATGGCTTCGGCATGCCGATATCGCCGAGATAGCCGGTACAATAACGCGCGGGGATGTTCATGCAGCGGCAGAAGGTAATCGCCAGATGCGCATAGTCGCGGCACACGCCCTTGCCTTCGTTATAGACATCCCACGCAGTCATCGTTGCACGGGCATGCATGTAATCGAACGCGATGTGAGTGTGCACGAAATCGCAGATCGCCTGCACGCGCGCCCAGCCCGGCGCGGTTTTCTCAAACAGTTGCCACGCGGTGTCCGACAGACGATCGGTCTCGCAATAGCGGCTGCCGAGCAGATAGACGATCGTTTCCGCCGGCAAATCTTCCACCGCATGCTGAAGCGCATTCGCGACGATCGCATCGGGGCTGCCGCTGTCATTGACGATGCCATCCGCGGTGAGCCGCATGCGGCCGGCCGGCGCCACGATGCGGCTGCACCAGTTGCCGAAACCGTCGCGATAAAGCGTGATCGGCACCGCCGGTTCCGTCACCAGGAAGTCCGGCACGATGACATCGGACGCGCGGGTAAAATGCGTGCCCATCACGATCAGCATCGGCGTGGCCTGCGGGAAATCATAGACCATCTCGTAGCCGACGCGGATCTTCATGCAAATTACCTCACTGCTTCAACAGCATGCACAGTTCTCTCCAGCAATTGCGAGCATAAAGCGCGGCATTGCAGCGCGATTGATCCCTGCACGGAGAAATAGATAGCTAATCGCCACGAATAGGCGCACCGTCCTGCCATGCCTGAACGTTACAGCGGTGCACGTGCATGACGACCAGATCGCGGCGCGAAAGCATCACATTCAAACATCCGTTCCGGCTGACCAGTATCGACCGGCTGCTTCCTGCTGGCACTTACGATGTCGTCACCGACGAAGAGATGATCGAAGGCCTGTCCTTTGCGAGCTATCGTCGCGTGGCCACGATGATCACGGTGCCCTGCGCGCCGCCGCATGGCAATTCCATGGAAATGATTTCCATCGGCTCGATCGAACTGTCCGATGCCCAGCGCATCGATGCGAGCGTGCCCGATGACGGATGAGCCCGTCGAGCTCGATAGCCGCCGCGGCATGGCCGCGCAGAAGGCCACTGATCTTCGCAGGGCGCTCGCGGATGTCGAGACCAACGCCAAGGACTTGCGCGATCGCCAGAGCGAGATCGAAGTGCAATTGCTCGCCACGCGCGCGACCACATGGCCGGAAGCCGCCGCCAATGCGCGCTATGTTCTCAATCTCTATGCCGCATCGCTCGGCCCGCAAGATACCCGGCATCGCGACCTGATCGCGATGGTACTCGATGACTTCACGCGCCTCGCGAGGAACGACTGATCTTCTGCGCGGCAACTAAAAAAGGAGGCCATCATGGCCCTGACACGCGGCGCCTATCAGAGTTTTGATGACGACCGGGGTGTCGTGCGTTTCTCGATGAAAAATGCCGAGGCGGAGGTCGCGTGCGCGGTCTCGACATCGGCGATGGACGACCTCGATCAATCGAGCCGTATCAAACCTGAGCAGCGCGAAGAGCAATTCATGCGGCTGCGCGATCGCATCGAGGAAAGTGCCAACAAAAAATTCGAGAAGAACGAGTTCGAAGGAACGCCGCGTGGGATCATCCTGCGCGGGATCGATTTTCGCTGATAACAGCAAGTGGGCGGTGGCGCGCCCAACGCCTAGTCGAGCTTGGCGACGACGACGATGCGCTTCACTTCACCGCGGCGATAGGCCTGGATGAACTTGTCGTATTCCTTGAAGGAAATACAGCCGTTCGAATCGCCATTCGGCCCGAGCAGGTAGCTATGGGTGAGCAAGCCATTGCGGCCATAGATGGCGCTTTCGCCGCCGAGCGGCGTCATGCGCAGCGCGGGAACACCGTGGAACAAAGCTTCGCGCGGCTTGAGATCGTAGATGTGCGGCGGGGTCACGCCGCGCATGCGCTCATGGGCGTAAGCGGGATTGTCCATGCGCGAACCCAGACCCGAATGCGCTTCGAGCTTGGTGCCATCCGGCATGTAAACGCGCTTGGCACTGATATCGTAGACGGCGGTCAGGCGATCGATCTCGCCGGGCTGATCGGCCGCGGGCTCGGCGTCCTGGCCGTTCGACAGCACGCCGCCGTCATGGCCGGCATAAGCGAGCATCGGGCCGCTCTTCGGCTTGTCGCCGCCGCCGAACAGCTTCTCGAAAATGTTGAGATTGGCGTTCTTCGGCTGCGAAGCCAGCGCCATGCGGGCGCGCTGCACCAGCGCGTCATGACCGAAAGCGCCGCCCTTCAGCGCTGGCGCCTGCGCAATACGCGGCGACGCGGCCTGGTCGCTCTGTGCGGATGCCGGCGCATCCTGCGGACGCACCACCGGCATCGGGATGCTGGCGATCAACTGCTTCACCGTCGGCGACGGCTGCATCAGGGCGACTTCCTGCGGCTTCACAGCCGGTGCCGGCACCGTCGGCTCTTCCGTGACGCGACGGGCAAAGCGATCTGGCGAAGCCCCCATCGAATTGGGTGCGAACCACGCGACCTGCCCGCGATCCTGCTTCGGTGCTGCCATCGGCGCGGAGCCGGCTAGCGGCGCACGGCGTGCGGGCTCGAAGCGATCGGTGAAATTGGCGTTGGGCTCGGCGCGGGCGACGCGCTGATTGAAGCGCTCGGCGAAGGACGAGTTACCGACACCGGAATCGGGACCAAGGCTTGCGGTCACCATCGACGGTTCGAGTTCGCCCGAGTGGAAGAGTTTACCAGCGAGTGTCCATCCGCCGGTGAGAGCAACGGCAGCCAGCGCGGCGCCTGCCCAGAAGAACGTGCGTGAATTGTTCGGCGTCGTGTTCGTCACTGCTCGGCCTTGGCGAGAGGGCGCTTGAGAATTCAACGCTCGTCCACGGTTACTCATACGCCTGACGTCCACACAAAATGACTGCGCGTCCCGCGAGCGATGCGCCGATGGATCAAAACGTCCATGGCTGCAATCCCGCAGGAATGCGAAGCGCCATTAAGGCGAGTTTTAGTTAAATGCGGATTAATCGGAAGATCCCCACCAAGTCCCCATCGGCGTCTAAAAGCCTGCCAATAATGGCCTTTTTGCGTGCCAGGTGAAGAGAAATTAACGTGCCGGCGGCAGTTTTTTACGTCCCGTTTCGGGACAGAAAACCGCGTTCCTGTCGGCATCCACTCCTGCCCGACGCACTCAATCCTGCGGGAACTTTATATGAAACGGCTTGTCCGGGGCTGATCCAGCCCGCGCGACGCTGCGTCTGCCAGCCGCCGTGACGGCTGGCAAAAATACGTTAAGCATCAGAAATCGTTAATAATTCAGTTTCGGATACCAGTCGGTTCCACGCCCCTCCGGAGTGCAATCGAGGATGGTCCAGATCGGCATCAGGTCGGGGGCACCGCGGGGATCCTGGCCGGGATCGGCTGTGGCCCCGGACATCTCGCCGGCCCAGAAGTGGTGGATGGAACCGTTCCGTCGGGTGAAGACATGGAAGGCGGCATCGTCTCCGCCATCTTTGGTCATCCCCAGATAATCCCGGCTGAAGTCTCCGGACGGGTCCGAAAACAGCGGCAGATGGTGCCAGCCGCGCTCGCGCCTGAAGGCCGTGAGTCGCTCGATCGGCGAGCGCGCGATCACGGCCAGGGCCACGCGCTGGGTGATGTCCGGCACCTCGCCGTCCCAGGCCGACAGCAGCGACGTGCACATCGGACATGGCCGCTCACGCTGCGGGCCGAACATGTAGGAGTAAGTCACCAGCGTCTGCTTGTCGCCGAACAGGCCTTCGAACGACACCGGGCCGTTCTCGCCGATGAATTGATAGTTCGCCGTCACCGCTCCGCCATCGGGCAACGCGCGGCGCATCTCGGCGACGCGCTCGATGTGGCGTCGCAATTCGATCTCCTCGATCAGCAGCGCATTGCGCGCGGCCCGGTAATCGGCGCTCTCATTTGGAAAACGGACGGCGTGCGACTTCACGAGATCGGCAGCGGGGGTCAGGGCACCGGTCATGACATATCCTCCGTAAACTGATTGAACGTGACGTGATTGGAAGACGTTCCGGAACCGGCATTGCCGACACGCGCGCGGAAAAGATCGCGGAGATTGACGCCGCAGACGCAACTGTCATTGAGTATCCCGATGCGCCTTTTCCATTTCAGCCACCAGAGCCATATCGACGTCTTCATGCCGCAGCCCGATCCGCACGGGGGCGCCGAGCCGCTGGTCTGGGCGATCGATGACTGGCATCAGGCGATGTATCTGTTCCCGCGCGATTGCCCGCGGGTCTTCGTCTGGCCGACCGAGGCGACGACGCCGGAATATGTCACCGCCTACCAGAAGATGACGTCCAGCCGCATGGTCGCGCATATCGAACTCGGCTGGCTCGACCGCCTCTCCCGGATCACTATCTATCGCTACGAGCTTTCGCCCGATGGATTTGAGTCGCTGGGCAATGCGGGCATGTGGGTGTCGCCCTCGCCGACCATGCCGATCCATGTCGAGCGCATCGACAATATCGAAAAGGCCTTGAGCGATGCCGGCGTCGAGCTGCGCGTGCTGCCATCGCTGACGACCCTGGAGCCACTGTGGGAGACGTCGCTGCATGTGAGCGGCATCGGGCTCGAGCATGCGAAGGATGCGCCGATCGCGCGGCCGAAGTTGGTGAATTGAGTGCTCTTGCTTCTCCCTCCCCGGAGCGAAGCGAATGGGGAGGGTGGATCAAAGCGAGCGTTCAGCGAGCTTTGAGACGGGTGGGGTGCTTCCGCAAGCGCTGACGTCACGTAGTGACAGACCCCACCCCGGCCCTCCCCACTGCGCCGCTGCGCGGCTTGAGGGAGGGAAACCATGCGCTCCTGCGCCCGACTTCCGATCAACCTGTCAAACAGGCTAGCTCTCGCATTCTCGCGGCGCTTGCGCGTCCGAGGTGTGAGCAGTTTTCCCCTCAAGACATGAGGGGAGGCAGCGCGCCGCAAGGCGCACTTGGGTAGACTTGACGCTATCCGTTCTACGCTGGATCGCCAGCGAGACCGGACCGCGCAACGCCTTACGGCGCGCCACCGCGACGTCTTGCTAGTCGAAGGACCGTTCTTCCGGGTACTGGGCACTCCCCATCGGGAGTCATCCGACGGATTTCTCCGTCTTCACCCGCACCCGCGTCCAGCCGCGCCAGCGGCAGAGCCCCGTATTGGGCCCGGACGGTGACCCTCGACCACCCGAGTGCAAGAGGATGCGTGTCCCCCTGCCCGCAGGCCCGCACCTCGCTCCGCTCAATGACGCCTGATGAAGCGCCCCTCACCGAACAAGACCGAGGGATCATGGCGCGGATGGGAATTTTGCCAAGAACAAACAAGGAGCGCCTCTGGTATTGACGCCCGGAACAATCATGGATATTAAATGTCTATGATTAGTTCGAGACTCCTCCGATGAAGATGAGCGATGGTGTCGAGCAGGCCATTCACAGCGTGGCCATGATGGCGGGCCTCAGCGCCGATGGCGTGCTGTCGGCTTCTGCGCTTGCCGAGTTTCATGGCGTCTCCACCAGCTATCTGCTGAAGCATCTGCAGGCACTGTCGGGCGCTGGCCTAGTCGTGACAAAACCCGGCCCGACCGGCGGCTATCGTCTCGCCCGCGCGCCCGAGGACATCACGCTGCTCGATCTCGTGCTCGCCATCGAAGGTCCCGCCCCCGCTTTTCGCTGCGCCGAGATCCGCCAGCGCGGCCCCCATCCGCTACCGGGCAAACCGAAGATGCCCTGCTCCATCAATGCCGCGATGCTGCGCGCCGAGCGCGTCTATCGCAATGAACTTGCGAAGGTCACCCTGGCTGATGTGCTGAGCGATCTCCGCGCCAAAGACGAGACCGGCGCCATTGCCGCACGCGGCTGCGCCTTTCTCGAACTCAACGAACGGCGCCGCAGCGCCAACTGATCTCATCAACCACACAACCGAAGGAGAACTGACATGTCACCGCGTATCAACTTCGCCAAAGCCTCCCCCGACGCCACCAAGGCTGTCGCAGCGCTCGATCGCTATGTGGTGAAGGAGAGCGGCCTCGAGCCAGCCATCATCCATCTCATCAAGCTGCGCGCCTCCATCATCAATGGCTGCGCCTATTGCGTTGACATGCATGTGAAGGAGTCGCGTCACGACGGACTCAGCGAGCAGTGGATCAACCTGATGTCGGTGTGGCGGGAATCGACTGTTTACACCCCGAAAGAGCGCGCTC
>CALRZK010000076.1:0-9076 GCA_943372615.1 Bradyrhizobium ivorense
CCGCATGGTCGCTGGCCAATATCGGCCGTTTCAGGAACATGCTGCGCTCGGTGGCGCGGATCACCATCAGCCGCGGCGTTGGCCGTGGCGCAGCGCTCGGCCTCGTCCGCATCCGGCCACCGGAGGGGAACGTCGATCAGCTGCGCGAGGCGATCCGGGCCCAACTTGATCCCGGCATGATCCATGACATCATCTCGATGCATCTGATGGAGAGCGATCCCCGCCTATCGAAGCCGCTCACCGATGATCCCGCGGCACCAAATCCGGCGGCACGCGACTGGTACGTCCTGATCGACGGCACCGATGTGGCTGCGGTGGCCACCGCCATGGCCGGACGGTTCGATGCGGCCATCACGGCGACCGGCGCGGCGCTGATTTCAAGCGGCACCTATCGGCTGATGTGGGATCTGGCAAAAGCAGATCTGTGAGCACAGGACACGAAACATCCGTGCGATTGATCTAGATCAAATCCGCTATGAATAAAGGGGTTTTCGCGCGCGGATGAGCGCGCTGATTAACTCTATTGAAGCACCCGCGATGCCACCACCGGATTACCGCTCATGCATTGAGCGAATCTATTCGGGGCGTATCCATGAAGCATCTTCGGTTTTCGATCAGTCTGCGCATCTATTGCATCATCGGACTCAGTTTCTGCGGATTGATCGGCCTCGCGACATTTCAGGCCACCAAGCTCGCCGATGCGCTCAAGCAGCAACGCCAGGCCGAATTGCATCATCTCGGCGATCTCGCGCGCAGCATCGCGCAGGACGAATATGAGCAGGCACAGAAGGGACAAAACTCCGAAGCGCAGGCCAAGAAGAACGCAGCAGCCCGCATCGCCAAGCTGCGCTACGACAACAACAACTATTTCTGGATCAACGACCTGACGCCGCGGATGGTGATGCACCCCACCCGCCCGGAGCTTGACGGCACCGATCTCTCGACCACGAAGGATCCCGACGGCAAATCCATTTTTGTGGACTTTGCCGCCATAGTCCGCGCATCCGGCAGCGGCTATTACGACTATCAATGGCCGAAGCCGGGCATAGATGCGCCGCAGCCGAAGATTTCCTATGTCACCGGTTTTGCGCCATGGGGCTGGGTCATCGGCACCGGCGCCTATGTGGACGACCTGAAAGCGCAGGTCTGGGAGAACAACCGGCAGGTGATCATCGTCGCCGTGGTCGTGATCGTTTTGCTCGGCCTGTCCAGCATCGCCAATGCACGTGCGATGTCGCGCGCGATCGTGGCCATGACCACAGCCCTCACCAAGCTCGGCGAAGGCGATTTCGGTGTTGCCTTGCCCGGCCTGAAGCGCAGCGATGAGCTTGGCGACATGGCCCGCTCGATCGAGCAGTTCAAACTGAAATTCGCTCAAAAGGCCGAGGCAGAGGCTCATGAGGAAGAACAGCGCCACCGCACCGCGACTGAGGCCACAGCGAAAGCATTGCGCGAGATGGCCGAGACAGTCGAACGCGAGGTCAACAACGCCGTTGGCGAGGTCGCCGTCGGCACCGAGCGCATGAGCGAACATGCCGGGCTGATGAGCGAGAGCGCCGTGACGCTGGGCAATAACAGCAGCAGCGTCGCGGCTGCGGCCGAGCAGTCGCTCTCGACTGCGCAGACGGTCGCGACCGCATCGGCCCAGCTCTCCTCCTCGATCGCTGAAATCGCAACCCAGGTGAATTCATCGCGTTCGCTCACCCTGGAAGCGGTGGAAGCATCGAGCCAGGCCCAGGTCACCATCGGCAAATTGTCGGAAGCGGCGAGCAAGGTCGGCGACGTCACCAACCTGATCAACGAGATCGCCAGCCAGACCAACCTGCTCGCGCTCAATGCCACCATCGAAGCCGCGCGCGCCGGCGATGCCGGCCGGGGCTTTGCCGTGGTGGCCTCGGAAGTGAAATCACTGGCGGAGCAGACCGCCAAGGCCACCAACGACATTGCCCATCAGATCACCGAGATCCAGCAGGCGACCAAGGATTCCGTGGTGTCGATCGGCCAGATCGGCGCGGCGATCCGCAATGTCGAGGCGGTATCTTCCGTCATCGCGGCGGCTATCGAAGAACAGAGTGCCGTCACCGGCGAGATTTCGCGCAATGTCGCAGAGACCTCGAATGCCGCCCGCGAAGTTGCCGAGCAGATCGCGCTGGTCTCCCGCGAGGCTGTGGACACCGAGCGCCGCGCCGCTGACATCCGCGACGGTTCGGCGGAGATCGCCCACAAGGTGGACCACCTGCGCTCCACGCTGGTGAAGGTGATCCGCACCTCGACCAATGGGGCCGACCGGAGGAAATCGCCGCGTGTCGACCTGAAGAGCGAGGGCATCCTGAAGCTGCGCGGTGAGGAGCTGGATATCGTCGTGATCAATCTCTCGAAGGACGCCGCGCTGATTTCCGGCGCCGATCAGGCCCGGGTCGAGGATCCCGTGACCCTGACGATTGCCGGCGTCGCCAGCCGCGTGAACGGTTTTGTCGCCCGCAGCGACAAGGGCGGCACCCTGATCAAGTTCGAGACCACGCCGAAGATCAAGCAGATGATCGCCGATCTGCTGGCAAAGAAGGCGGCCTGACCGCCGCTTCCAACCGCTTGAACGTCTCCCGGGCCTGTCGCGACCAAATCGCACAGGCCCCAGCGGGCCGCATCATTTTCGAGGCGTGCCATGATCCGCGTTCTGTCCACCGCTCTGCTCGCCACTGCCTTGCTTGCCGTGCACGGCATGGCGCGCGCCGAAGATGCGCCGACCAAGATCGACGCCGCGAAATCCGATGCGTTCAAGCAGCGCCTGTTCGGATCGAGCACCGGCAAGAAGGCCTATGCTTGCTTCACCCGACGTTACGATGCCGACCATCTGGCGCGGCATCCGCAACAAAAGGTGGCCAGCATGAAGTTGCTGGTGAAATTCGAGGCTGACGAGCAGCCGGATGCGATCCCGTATTCGTTCAAGCTTGGCCTGAAATACCGCAACAGCAAGGAAGAGCGGGAATCCGCCGGAACCTGCGCCCTGATGCTGGACCAGGCAACCGGCAAGGAAATCGAATTCGGCTGCGGCGTCGATTGCGACGGCGGCGGCTTCGATCTCGTCTTTGCCAAGGACAGGGACGCCATGGTGCTCAAAACCTCACGCGTGCGAACCTGGCTACGCGGCACGGAACCGGAGGAAACTGCCCAGGACCTGGTGGCAGGCGCCGACGACAAATCATTCCGCCTGGATCGCACCAATCTCCGCGACTGCGCGGACCTCGCGCAGGACAAAGACGAGCGCCTCGCGCTGAACAAGAAGTGAGCACCATGAACCGGCGCAATATGCTGTGGAGCGCTCTCGCCTCGATTGGCGCTGGTCTGACCGTGACACGCGCACAAGCAGCGACGACAGACGCCTCGCCGATCCGGCAACAGGTCGTCTACCATCTCGCCGATGCAGACCGCGTCAGCTTTGCGCTCGGCAACATTCAAAACCATCTCGATGGCGTCGGTGGGCCGGAGCATGTCAGCATCGTTCTGGTGGTGCTCGGTCCGGCGCTGCGGCTCTTCCATCGTGAGACCGCCAATCCGGACGTTGCGAGCCGGATCGGCAAATTCACCAAGGCCGGTGTCGCATTTGCTGCATGCAAGAACACGATGAAGGCGCAGGATGTCGCCCTCGATGGCCTGCTCCCGGGCTTCGCCATCGCCGACAAAGGCGGCGTCGTGAAAATCACCGAGCTGCAGATGCAGGGCTATGCCTATATCCGGCCATAATTGATCGTCGCGCGTCAGAAATCCGGGCGCAGGCGTGACAACAAGTGATCGAATGCTTCCGCTTCCGTCGGAAAGTTCATGACGCCGGTCTCGAGCCCGCGTTCGCTATAATAGACCACCCAGCGGGCCCCGCGCTGCTCGAGGATATGGCACTCGTCTTGCCGTCCATCCAGCTTGAACGAGGCTGGATCGATCCGCCGGTCTTTCACGTGCTTGAAGAAGTCGCTGCGCGTCATGGTGCTTTTCCGGCCCTTTGCTCCATTTGTCTGCAAAAGCACGAGAAGGCTCAAAGCGGGCGCTTTGAATTCGCATAAACGTCACGTGGGCGACATGGCGGCCTTACACGAGATTGCGATCAGGCCTTCGTAACCAAAATGGAACCGTTCGCCTTGCCATGCGTAGGGCTTTGGGGTGATCATTGGAACTCGCCTGCGCACAGTCTGCGCGCGGGGCCTTTGACACATTTGAACCGAAGAGCACCATGAATCCCGTCAAAGCACTCGAATCCCATGGTCAGGCCGTCTGGCTGGACTTTCTCGCCCGCGGTTTCGTCGCCAAAGGCGAACTGAAAAAGCTGATCGACACCGACGCCGTGAAGGGCGTGACCTCCAATCCGGCGATTTTCGAGAAGGCCATCGGCTCGTCCGACGAATATGACGCGCCGATCGCGGCTGCGCTGAAATCGGGCGACAAGTCGCCGGCTGATTTGTTCGAGCATATCGCGGTCGAGGACATCCAGAGCGCGGCCGACGTGCTGAAGCCGGTGTTCGACGCCAACAACGGCCGTGACGGCTTTGTCAGCCTCGAAGTCTCGCCCTATCTCGCCAATGACACCAAGGGCACGATCACCGAGGCCGAGCGCCTGTGGAAGAGCGTCAAGCGCCCGAACCTGATGATCAAGGTGCCGGCGACGCCGGAAGGCCTGCCGGCCATCGAGCACCTGATCGGCGAAGGCATCAGCGTCAACATCACATTGCTGTTTGCGCAGAAGGTCTATGTGGAAGTAGCAGAGGCTTATCTCCGCGGCTTGGAGAAGTTCGTGGCAGGCGGCGGCGATCCCTCGGGCATCGCCAGCGTGGCGTCGTTCTTCGTCAGCCGTATCGATACGCAAGCGGACAAGCAGCTCGACGAGAAGATTGCCCAGGCCAATGATCCCGCCGAGAAGGAGCGCCTGAAGGCGCTGAAGGGCAAGGTGGCGATCGCCAATGCCAAACTGGCCTATCAGGAATATCTGAAGCTCTTTGCCGGCGCGCGCTGGGACAAACTGAAAGCCAAAGGCGCGCAGCCGCAGCGGCTGCTCTGGGCCTCCACCGGCGTGAAGAGCAAGGACTATCGCGACACCATGTATGTGGAGGAGCTGATCGGCAAGGATACGGTGAACACCGTGCCGCCGGCCACGCTCGACGCTTTTCGCGATCACGGCGAAGTGCGCGACAGCCTGGAAGAGAAGATCGACGACGCGAAGAAGGTGCTGGCGGATTTCGCCAAGACCGGCATCTCGCTGGACAAGATCACCACCGATCTCGTGGCGGACGGCGTGAAGCAATTCGCCGATGCCGCCGACAAGCTCTATGGCGCGGTGGCGCACAAGCGTGCGGCCTCGCTCGGCAAAGCTGTCGGCACGCAGGTGCTGTCGCTGGGCGACACGCTGAAGAAGACCGTCGAGAAATCCACCGAGGAATGGCGTGGCTCGGCAAAAATCCGCCGGCTCTGGCACAAGGATGCGACGGTCTGGACCGGCAGCGATGAAGCCAAGTGGCTGGGCTGGCTGAACAGCGCTTTTGCCGAAATGGCGAAGCTTGCCGACTACGCTGATTTTGCCAAATGGGTGAAGGCTGAGGGCTTCACCGATGCTGTCGTTCTCGGCATGGGCGGCTCCAGCCTTGGACCGGAAGTGTTGGCGGTAACCTTCCCGCATGTCGCGGGCTTCCCGAAGCTGCATGTGCTGGACTCTACAGATCCCGCGCAGGTCGCAACCATGGCGAAGACGGTAAACATAGCCAAGACGCTGTTCATCGTGTCGAGCAAATCCGGCGGCACCACCGAGCCGAATGTGATGAAGAACTATTTCTTCGGTGAAGTGAGCAAGGCTGTCGGCGCCGACAAGGCCGGTGCGCATTTCGTCGCCGTCACCGATCCCGGCTCGTCGCTGGAGAAGGTGGCGAAGGAGCAGAATTTCGCCCGCGTCTTCCATGGCGATCCCGCGATCGGCGGCCGCTACTCCGTGCTGTCGCCGTTCGGCTTGGTGCCGGCTGCCACTGCAGGTCTCGATCTGTCGAAACTGCTCGAGCATACGCTGTCGATGGTCCGCTCCTGCGGGCCGGATGTGCCGCCGGTTGAGAATCCGGGCGTGCAGCTTGGCCTTGCGATGGGTCACGCCGGCATTGATGGCCGTGACAAGGTCACCATTCTCTCCTCGACGAAGATCGCCGATTTCGGGGCATGGGCCGAACAGCTCATCGCCGAATCCACCGGCAAGGATGGCAAGGGCCTGATCCCCATCGACGGCGAAGAGCTGGGTGCGCCCTCGGTCTATGGCGACGATCGCTTCTTCATCGACCTGCGCGTCGAGGGCGAAAACGACAAGGCGCATGACGACAGACTGGCCGCGCTGGACAAGGCCGGCCATATCGTCACGCGCATCGTCCTGCCGTCGATCGATCATCTCGGCCAGGAATTCTTCCGCTTCGAGATCGCAACCGCGGTGGCAGGTGCAGTGCTCGGCATCAATCCGTTCAACCAGCCGGATGTGGAAGACGCCAAGATCAAGACACGCGAACTGACGAGCGCATTCGAGAAGACGGGATCGCTGCCGCCGGAGACACCTGTTGTGTCATCTGCGGAAGCCGATCTCTATACCGACGCGGCCAATGCCGAACTGCTGAAGAAGGCCGGCGCCAATGGCGATCTCGCCTCCTGGCTCAAGGCCCATTTCCGCCGCGTGACGCCGGGCGATTACGTGGCCCTGCTCGCTTATGTCGAACGCGACACCGCGCATATCGATACGCTGCAGACGATGCGGATGGCGGTGCGCGACAATAAGAAAGTCGCGACCTGCGCCGAATTCGGCCCGCGCTTCCTGCATTCCACCGGCCAGGCCTACAAGGGCGGGCCGGACTCGGGCGTGTTCCTGCAGATCACCGCGGATGATGCCAACGATCTCGCGATCCCGGATTACCGTGCGTCGTTCGGCGTGATCAAGGCGGCGCAGGCGCGTGGCGATTTCGAGGTGCTCACCGATCGCAGCCGCCGTGCGCTGCGCGTGCATCTGAAGGGCGACCTGAAAGCAGGCCTCGCTGCGCTCGACAAGGCCATCACCGCCGCACTGAATTAAAAGACCCCACATGGCCCGGACATCACTCCGGGCCATGTGCAATCAAAGACAAGGACATCGCAAAATGCAGCTCGGCATGATCGGCCTCGGCCGAATGGGCGGAAATATTGTCCGCCGCCTGATGAAGAACGGCCACACCGCGGTGGTCTATGACAAGGACGCCAAGGCCGTAAGCGGCCTCTCCGGCGAAGGCGCCGTGGGCGGTTCGTCGCTGGAAGATTTCGTCAAGAAGCTGGCAAAACCACGTCATGTCTGGGTGATGCTGCCGGCCGGCAAGATCACCGAAACCACCATCGACGAACTGACCAAATTGCTGGAGCCCGGCGACACCATCATCGATGGCGGCAACACCTTTTGGCAGGATGACGTCCGCCGCGGCCAGGCGCTGAAGAAACAGGGGCTGTTCTATATCGATGTCGGCACCTCAGGCGGCGTCTGGGGCATTGATCGCGGTTACTGCATGATGATCGGCGGCGAGAAGGAAGTGGTCGATCATCTCGATCCTATCTTCAAGACGCTGGCGCCGGGCATCGGCGATATCCCGCGCACGCCCGGCCGCGATGGCCGCGATCCGCGGATCGAAGAAGGCTACATCCATGCCGGCCCCGTCGGCGCCGGGCATTTCGTCAAGATGATTCATAACGGCATCGAATATGGCCTGATGCAGGCCTATGCCGAAGGTTTTGATATTCTGAAGAATGCCAATATCGAGGCGTTGCCGGAAGCGCATCGCTACGATCTCAATCTGCCCGATATCGCCGAAGTCTGGCGCCGCGGCAGTGTCATTCCGTCATGGCTGCTCGACCTCACGGCATCGGCATTGGCCAAGAGCGGCGAGTTGAAAGAGTATTCCGGCTTCGTCGAGGATTCCGGCGAAGGTCGCTGGACGGTGAATGCAGCGATCGATGAAGCGGTGCCAGCGGAAGTGCTGACCGCCGCACTGTTCGCGCGCTTCCGCTCGCGGCAGGAACATACATTTGCAGAAAAGATTCTATCCGCGATGCGCGCCGGTTTCGGCGGCCACAAAGAGCCCGAACAGCATCCGGATCCGAAGCGGCAGGACGCGCCAAACATCGTGAAATAGACGACGGAGCCCGCCGTGATTGCCAAGACCAGCGACAAGACCAAGAAACCCGATCCCTGCGCTTTCGTGATTTTCGGCGTCACCGGCGATCTCGCGCATCGCCTCGTGATCGCAGCGCTCTACAATCTGCAGGCCTCCGATCTGCTGCCGGAAAAGTTCTGCGTGGTCGGCATCGCCCGCAAGGGCATGACCGGCGACGCCTTGCGCGAGGATCTGCTCAAGGGCCTCAAGCAATATGCGACGCGGCCTGTCGATGATGCGATCGCGCAGAAGCTTCTGAACTGCGTGACCTGTATCGAAGCGGATCCGAGCGAGCCCGAGAGCTTCGATCGCATGAAGGATCAGCTCGACAAGCTCGAGGAAGCGCGCGGCACCGGCGGCAATCGGCTGTTCTATCTCGCCACGCCGCCCTCTGCCTTTGCACCGATCGCCGAACAGCTCGGCCGCACCGGCATGCTGAAGGAAAACGGCTCCTGGCGCCGCCTCGTGGTCGAGAAGCCGTTCGGCACTGATCTGGAGTCGGCGAAGAAGCTGAACAAGAAACTGCTCAGCCTGATGAACGAGCAGCAGATCTACCGGATCGATCACTATCTCGGCAAGGAGACGGTGCAGAACATCCTGGTGCTGCGCTTCGCCAATGGCATTTTCGAGCCGATCTGGAATCGCAACCATGTCGATCACGTGCAGATCACCGTGGACGAAAAGCTCGGCGTCGGCCATCGCGGCTCGTTCTATGATGCGACCGGCGCATTGCGCGACATGGTGCCGAACCATCTGTTCCAGCTGCTTTCGCTGGTGGCCATGGAGCCGCCATCGCGCTTCGAAGCCAATGCGGTGCGTTCGGAAAAGGCCGAAGTGCTGGCTGCAGTCACCATCCAGAGCGAGGAAGAAGCGCTGAAGAATTCGGTGCGCGCGCA
>CALRZK010000077.1:0-9010 GCA_943372615.1 Bradyrhizobium ivorense
ACTGCCAAAGGCGTTTTAGCTTACCGCCGCAGCGCCACCACGTTGCTCCCCCCTGCCTCCACACCCAGCAGCCGCTTCACCTTCGCGGCGAACTCGGCGTGATCGAACGGCTTCTGCGCAATGCGATCTTCGCCGACTTCACGTAACGCCGTGAGATCCGCATAACCGGTGACAAACAGCACCGGCAGCTGCGGAAAATCCTTCGCGATTTCCCGCGCCACGTCCGCGCCATTCATGCCCGGCATCGCAAAGTCCAGCACCACCAGATCGAATGCCGCGTCCGAGCGCGCGAGCAGGTCGAGGCCGGCGCCGCCGCTACCTGCGTCCTGCACCTTGCAGCCCATCTGCTGCAACAGCGACACCGTGATTTCGCGCACCGCGCTGTCGTCGTCGATCACCAGCACGCGCTTCGAGCCCGACACCAGTTCATGCGCCGCTGCGATATCGACGGGCACAACCGCAGGCGCCTCCTCGACCACGCGCGGCAGATAGACTTTGACTACAGTCCCCTCGCCGACCCGCGTCTCGATGCGCACACCGCCGCCGGACTGCTTTGCAAAACCATAGACCTGCGCAAGGCCGAGCCCGGAGCCCTTGCCGACTTCCTTGGTGGTGAAGAACGGCTCGAACGCCCGCGTCAGCACCGCGTCCGACATGCCGCTGCCGGTGTCGGCCACCGACACCACCACATACTCACCCGCCGCCGGCTCTTCCGGCCGCCCGGGCGTGCCGACCACCGCATTCGCGGTTTCGATCGCCAGCGAGCCGCCGACCTGCATCGCGTCGCGCGCATTGATCGCGAGATTCAGGATCACCAGTTCGAGCTGGGTCTGGTCGACCAGTGCCGGCCAGAGCTGCGGATGCAGCACCAGTTCGAGCTGCACGCTGCCGCCCATCGACGAGCGCAGCAGGTCCTGCATATTCGCCACACTGTCATTGAGATCGATCGGCTTCGCTTCCAGCCGCTGCCGGCGCGAAAAGGCGAGCAGTTGTGCCGTGAGTTTCGCGCCGCGCTCCGCCGCCTGTTTCATATTGGCGACGCGGCGACCGAATTTTGCATCGCCTGCATGGCCGGCATCGCGCTGCAGGAATTCGAGATTGCCGAGAATGACCGTGAGCAGATTGTTGAAATCATGCGCCACGCCGGAGGTGAGCTGACCCACGGCTTCCAGCCGCTGCATCTGCCGCAGCGTATCCTCCAGCCGGTCGCGCTCGTCGATCTGCTGCTGCAGCTCCACGGTGCGCTCGCCGACGCGCTGCTCCAGCGACTGGTTGGAGTCATGCAGCATGCCGATCAGCCGCACATGTTCGAAGGCGATCGCGGCACAGCGCGCCAGCGTCTCCAGCCGCTCGACGGTCGCTTCCGAGGGCGTCCACAGCTCCGCCCAATAGGCGCCGATCGCCGCTGTCGTCTCCGGCGACCCCACGGGGGTCATCACCATGCTGCGCACGAATGTCGGCCGATACACGTCATGCGGCACACGCGAGTCGAGATAGATGTCGGGGATGACCACGGTCTCGCGCTTCAGCATCGACCAGCCCGAGACGCAATCGCCCATCGGAAACACGCCACCGACCCAGAGCGGCCCCGCCGCGTCTTCCGCCACATACCGGCAGAAGTCGCCATCGCGCAGGATCACGGTGATGCCATCGGCGCCGGCGATGTCGCGGGCATAGCGGCGCAGCACATCGACGATGGCGTCGATGCTGCGCGTACCGGACAGCGCCTCGATGCCTTCGAGCAGTTGCGCGCGCGCTATATGGTCGATGTCCATCGGTGTCCTTCGCGATCGGCTCGCTTGAGCCCGGAGAGATTACTCCACCGGCAACATGCTGGCTACGCGACAGGACGGGATGTGATCGGTTCCATCGACCGGAACGTGGGCGACCACGACGGGCGGGGGCTGAACCCTCCACACCCGCCGTGATGCTCGCTGTTCCCCATCGGCAGCGAACCCGCCTCGAAGCAAGACAATGCCGAAAAGCGGCGCGCAATTCTGTTCTGGATTGAACATCCGCGCGGGTTGTGACGACAGACACCAATACCGCTCCGGGGACTTTCAATGCCGCTTCGCATCACCCTTCTGCCCGCTTTCGTTCTCGCCACCCTCACAGCCGCAGAAGCGCAACAACCGGCGGCACAGCCCGCCACCACGCCGCCGCTCACCCTCACCTGTAGCGGCCCCTTCGCCAAGGATTCCTCGCACGCGAAATTGCAGCAGGCTTTCGGTTCGCAATTCGTCGCGATCCAGAAAGTCGATGGCGCCGAGGGCGAGACCTTTGAGGCCAGCGTGCTCTATCGCTCGGTCCCGGAAAAGCGCCTGGAAGTGACATGGACTGACGACAAGAAGCGCAGCGGTCTGTCCTCCGCGAGCGCCAAGAAGCCGTCCACCTGGACCGGCCCCGAAGGCATCCGCATCGGCATGACGCTGGATGAGGTCGCAAAGCTCAACGGCCAGCCCTTCAAGCTCAACGGCTTTGAATGGGACTATGGCGGCTATGTCGTCGATCTCAAGGGCAAGCTCGCCAGCCTCCCCGGCGGCTGCGGCCTGATGCTCCGCTTCTCGCCCGGCATGGCGCTGGACGCGAAAAAACATGCGGGCCTGATCGGCGAGAAGAAGCTGTCGTCATCGGAAGCAAAGCTGCTGGCGGTGAAGCCGGTGCTGGTGAGTTGGAGTGTTGGCTACGCGGAGTGAGAGACGCCACCAATCGCCAAATCCACCTTGACGCGACATGATGACATAGTTCATCTTTTGGTGGAAACCGGACGGCAGGCCGAGTTATTGGCCGCGTGATGAAACGAAAGTCCGGACGAATACGCCAGGGAGAATCTATCATGGCTTTCCGTGCGACGAAGCAGAAGGTTCTCAACCGAGGCATCCCGCCGGACAGTTTTCTCAACGAACTCGTCGCGTGGGGCCGATCCGCACCCGACGACATATTCGCCCCGAACGAAAACGCTGACATTTACGCGAATGTGGTCGACGAACTCGGTCCTTGGCAGGGGCTTCCCCATCGCCGCGCCGCCATGCTGGAAGTGTTGCGCGTGCTGGCGGGCTTTGAATCATCCTGGAATTGGAACGCCGGCGTCGATACCACCAATCCAACATCGACCACACCGACGACAATTGAGGCCGGCGCTTGGCAAGTCAGCGCGAACTCCATGTCATTCGGCCAGGAGCTCAAGGATCTTGTTCTGAGAAAGGTCGGCTCACTGGATGGCAACGCGTTCCAGGCTGCCATGAAGCGCGACCATGTTCTGGCAATAGAATATGTCGCCCGCCTTCTGCGCCGGACGGTGAAGCACCACGGTCCCGTCAAGCGGCACGAAATCGACGCGTGGCTGCGCAAAGATGCCGTGAACGAGTTTCAAAACATGCTGGGGGCTCCTGCCATGACCATGACGTTCCAAGCGGACAGTGTGGCGGCCAACATCCCCAGCGTCAGAGCAGAACCGGCGCAAGCTGGCTCCCACGGATTCGACGCGAATACAAAGCTGACCGCATCGACGGCCAAGGCACTGAGAGAAGCGGGGTTCAAGTTTGCCATCCGCTATTTGTCGCGCAAAGCGAAACCGCCTGCCAGCGATCTGACCGCCGATGAGCTCGCGATCATCTTCGACGCTGGGCTTGCCGCCATGGCGGTCCAGCATGTGGCACCGTCGGGCTGGACGCCATCCGATACGCTTGGTGTCGAGTACGGCAGCAACGCCGCCAAGCATGCCCGTGATATCGGATTGCCGGAGAAGTCCAGCCTTTGGCTCGATCTGGAGGGTATCGCAGCGGGGACACCGGCGAGCGAGGTCATCGCCTATTGCAATGCCTGGTTCAAGGAAGTGGAGCACGCCGGCTATACGACCGGCGTTTACGTCGGCGCGAACAGTATTCTATCTGCGGACGAGCTTTATTTAAGTCTCAGGACAAAACACTATTGGAAGTCTGGCAGCAACGTTCCCGATGTGCCGCACCGTGGCTATTGCATGGTCCAGCACATTATTGCGGGCGACAAGGTTGGCGGCGTTGCCATCGATCGTAACGTGACATTCGTCGATGCGTTTGGCAGCGCGCCGATGCTGGCAACCCGAGGCGTCGCCACGAACGCGATGGCACTGGCGCAAACAATGCTGGCAGAGCCGGCTGCAGTGAGTGCTCCCGCCGCCGACGCCACTGACGCACACGACAAGAATGACGTGATTTTGCGCGCGCTTGCAGCGAACTATGGCCTTTCCCCGCCGATGGAAACCCTGATCAGCTTCAGGAACAAGCAAGGCGCGCCGGTCTCGGCCCGATACTGGGCAATTGCCGATTTCGACCGGCGCTCCAGTGATCCCAGGCTCTTCTTGTTCGACGTCAAGAACCAGCACGTCCAGTCTTATCTCTGCGCTCACGGCAAGGGATCCGAAGGGCCGACGGATGACGGTTATGCGAACATATTCTCTAATGAACCCGGATCGAAATGTACGTCGCTCGGCGTCTACCATTGCGCCGAGACTTATTATGGAGAGCACGGCTATTCGATGCGCCTTGATGGCCTTGAAGCGTCAAACTCCAACGCGCGAGCGCGCACCATCGTCGTCCACGGTGCAAATTATGTATCCCATGACATGATCGATCTGACCGGACGGATCGGGCGGAGCGAGGGATGTCTTGCTGTGGAAAATCAGTATGCAACCGAGGTCGCAAGTGCATTGACCGGCGGATCGCTCGTCCTTGCGTGGCACTCGAAAACCACGACATCGACTGCCTGATCGGAAAGCAAAGCAGGCGAGGACTGACGACAAGAAGCGCAGCGGTCTCTCCTCCGCCACCGCGAAGAAGCCGTCGACCTGGACCGGCCCCGAAGGCATCCGCATCGGCATGACGCTGGACGAAGTCGCCAAACTCAACGGCCAGCCGTTCAAGCTGAACGGCTTTGAATGGGACTATGGCGGCTATGTCGTCGATCTCAAGGGCAAGCTCGCCAGCCGCCCCGGCGGCTGCGGCCTGATGCTCCGCTTCTCGATCTGGAACGACACGCTGGTCGATATCGATAACCGCCGCGTCTGGTTCGACGCCCGCAAGGCCAAGGGTTTTCCGGTTTTAGTGACTGAGATCGCGGGCAAGGTGGCGGGCTACGCGTCCTATGGCGACTGGCGCGCCTTTGACGGCTACCGATTCACCGTCGAGCATTCGGTCTATGTCCACCATGATTTCCGCGGCCACGGGCTCGGCCGCAGGCTGATGCAGGAACTGATCGCCCAGGCCGCCTCCCATGGCGTGCATGTGATGATCGCCGCCATCGAGTCAGGCAATGCCGCCTCGATCTCCCTGCATTCGGCCCTCGGCTTCCGCCTCGCCGGAACATTCTCTGAAGTCGGCACCAAATTCGGCCGATGGCTGGACCTGACCTGTATGGAGCTGAAGCTGCCGACCGCGTGAGGCGCGACGGCAGGCGTTGATATGACACCTCGCCATTGCTATCTTTTCGTCATTCGGAGAGACGCGATGGCCAACAGCACCGATCTTGGAAAACACCTCGATGACTTCGTTGATGGACTGGTCAAGTCCGGTCGCTACGAAAGCCGCGATGCCGTGCTGAAAGAAGGTGTGGAGTTGCTCGCGGAGCGAGAAAAACGTCTTGCCGCAGTGGATGCCGCAATTGAACGCGGCATAGCATCCGCCGATGCGGGGCGGGGAAAGCCAATCGAGGAAGTTGCTATACGCCTGAAAGCGAAATACGCGGCCATGGCAAAAGAGCGCGCCCAGTGATCGTGTTCATCACCGATGATGCCGAAGAAGATCTGGAAAGCATTGGTGATTACATTGGACAACACAACCCTATTCGGGCCGAAAGCTTCGTCGCAGAACTGCTTGAACGTGCACAGAGCCTGTCCCGGATGGCTTTAAGATTTTCTGTCGTGAATCGACTGCAACATCATTCGGTTCGACGGCTACCTCACAAAGGTTATTCCATCTACTATCGAATCTCCAACGAGCGTGTCGAAATCTTGCGCATCCTCAGTGGTGCCCAGGATTACGAGACGATCCTGCTTGGCGACGATCCCGCGTGACCGCATGACAAACGCATGTCGCAAAAGCCTGCCGCAGATGAGCGGTAGCAACATGCGACAAATAAGAAACTAGCCGAACGCCCCCCTTTGACAATATTCCTAAAGGATAATATACCCCTCCCCGTCCTGTTCACGAGGGGCGCTTCTCGAGGGCGTCTTGAGCGGTGGGGCAGGATACGGAGCCCGCGGCCAGCCTCGCAAGCTGGACTCGGGAGGCCAGGGGTCACCGTCCAACCCCACTACGAGGGGGGCCGATAGGTCGGCTGGGACGGCACAGCGAACGGCGGCGAAATCCTTCGGGATCAGCGAAACCGAAACTTGCCAAGGCAAGGAGTAAGGGACGCACTGTGCCTGAACAGAACGGTCCTCCAGCCAAAAGTCCCGTGATGGCGCGCCGAGAGGCGTTGCGATGGGTGGAGGCTGACGTTTCAGCCCGAGCACATCGCATGGACTACCCAAATTGCGCTTCTTGGCGCGTCATCCCCCTCACCTGGCGAGGGGGAAAACAGGGAAGTCCACTTCGCGCCGCGAACGCGACAAGGACGGCGCGTGCGCGCTGCAAATTTTTGCCGGACGTGGCTGTTTGACATGGTGGAAAGGGGAAGAGCGCGGCCGCGTTACAACCCCGCTGTCATCCCCGCGAAAGCGGGGATCCATAACCTCACAGGTCGGCGTGCGGCAGAACGTATGCCACGAGCGGAGCGCAACACGAGCTCGAAGGCTATGGATCCCGGCTCGGCGCACGCCTCCCGCGTGCTGGCCGGGATGGCGAGAACCTGAGCAACTCACATTTGCGGCACCGCGACATCGGCACAGGACACCGCCGCGCAAGGCTGGCCGCATTACATGCGCAAGCGACATGGCCGGGCTGCGCCGGGAATTTCAGCGCAGGACTGTACAAGCTGCGATGTTCCGTCGCACACCAATCAGATAGTCTGCGCGACAGCCGGTCGCATCAAACGCGGCAAACCAAGCGCCTCACACCACGCGTTTCTTCAAGCGCGCCTCAACGGGATGGAAACAGCGATGCCGAAAAAGCCCTGGTACAAGATCCTCTATATCCAGGTGATCATCGCCATCATCATCGGCGTGGCGCTCGGTTACTTCTATCCCAATGCCGGCAAGGCGCTGAAGCCGCTCGGCGATGGGTTCATTGCCCTCATCAAGATGATGATCGCGCCGGCGATTTTCTGCACCGTGGTGCATGGCATCGCCTCCATCGGCGACATGAGCAAGGTTGGCCGCATCGGCGGCAAGACGCTGCTCTATTTCGAGGTCGTGTCGTCGGTGGCGCTGCTGATCGGCCTCTTGGTCGGCCATTTCCTGCAGCCCGGCGCAGGCTTCAATATCGATCCCGCCACGCTCGATGCGAAGTCGGTCGCAAGCTATGTGACGCGCGCCAAGGAAGAGAGTTTTGTCAGCCACCTGATGGCGATCATCCCGACCTCCTATTTCGACTCGCTGGCCAAGGGCGACTTGCTGCAGGTGCTGCTGGTGGCGATCCTGTCGGGCTTCGCGATCTCGCATATGGGCAAGCCCGGCGAGCGCATCGCCGAAGGCATCGATCTCGCCGGAAAAATGTTCTTCCGCATCATCGGCATGATCGTGCAGCTGGCACCGATCGGCGCGTTCGGCGCGATGGCCTTCACCATCGGCTCGTTCGGCCTGGGTGCGCTGGTCAATCTCGGCTATCTGATCGTGACGTTCTACGCCGCGTCGCTGCTGTTCATTCTGCTGGTGCTGGGCGGCATCGCACGCGCCTTCGGTTTCTCGATCCTGCGCTTCATTGCTTACATCAAGGATGAACTGCTGATCGTGCTCGGCACGTCGTCGTCGGAGACCGTGCTGCCGCGCATGATCACCAAGATGGAAGCGCTCGGTGCATCCAAGCCCGTGGTCGGCCTGGTGATCCCGACCGGCTACAGCTTCAATCTCGATGGCACCAATATCTATATGACGCTGGCCATCCTGTTCCTGGCGCAGGCGACCAATACGGATCTCTCCTATGGCCAGATGGCCGCGATCCTCGGCGTTGCGATGCTGACCTCGAAAGGCGCATCGGGCGTGACGGGCGCGGGCTTCGTGACGCTGGCGGCGACACTGTCGATCATTCCCGACATCCCGATCACCTCGCTCGCGATCATTGTCGGCATCGACAAGTTCATGAGCGAATGCCGCGCGCTGACCAACCTGATCGGCAATGGCGTGGCGACCATCGTGATCAGCCGTTGGGAAGGCGAGCTCGATGCGCACAAGCTGCATGAGGCCATGGCGCATCCGATTTCCTTCGGCGAGGAAATGGAGCATGTACCGCTGGATGAAGAGCCAGTGAAGCCGGCTGCGTAATTCTCAGCCGTCATTGCGAGCGCAGCGAAGCAATCCAGAAGCCAAGAACTGGATTGCTTCGTCGCTAGCGCTCCTCGCGATGACGGACGAGATTAGTCGGGCATCAGCGTAGACATCGCCTCTGCGCTGGCGCCGGCTTCCGACAGCAACAGATACTTGCCGTCCTTCAGCGTCGCCGCACTCGCGACGACCACAGCCCGCTTCGGGCAGATGCCGAGACAGCTCGTCATCACCACGCGCGGCGCTTTCACCTCCTGCGCACGACTGCGATCCCTGGAATCGGATTTGAGCGCCTTACGCAGCTTCTTGCCGTCATCGATGCGGCCGAGGCATTTCTTGCAGACGAGGATCGGCGGCGCGCGGCGCAGCCTTGCAGGGATCACGGGTTTCGGAGCCATGACGTCTATATAGCTGCCCGGCGTTGGATTGCGATCATCCGGAACGGCGGTTGGACGTATTCTGGACCAGGTTACCGTGCGCGGCCTGTTCGCGGATATTGCGCTTCTCGTCGTCGCGATGGCCCTTGGTCTCGTCGAGCGGCACTTTCGGCACGTTCCACGGACCCTTGTCGCTGCGGTTCTCTTCGGGGACGGGCTGGATGTGTTTGGTCATGTG
>CALRZK010000078.1:0-9008 GCA_943372615.1 Bradyrhizobium ivorense
CGGAACTCGACGCGGCCCGTCAGGCCCGCATGGAAGAGACCGCCACCCCCGAAGCCAAGACCCTGCGCCGCGATCCTGTTACCGGGTCCTATCGGCCGGGTTGAGATGTCGTAGCCCGGATGAAGCGCAGCGCAATCCGGGGACCGGCAGATATGTCGAAGCTCTGAATCCTGGATTACGCTTCGCTCCATCCAGGCTACGAACGAAAAGCCGGCCCGAGGATGGGGCATATCCTCATGGCCGGCTGCAACTTGGAAGTTCGCTTGGGGTTCGCCGGATCAACGCCCCGTCGCCCGCTTTCGTTCCGCCTTGCGGCGGATCGCCTTGATTCCACAGGCCCGCGTCGATACGTTCCGCCGCCTTGATCGCCTCGGCGCGAATCCTTCAAAACCGGCCCGGATACACCCAAGACCATGACGGACTCCCTGCCTCCGCATATGCGCCCGGAACGCTCGTTCCAGGGTTTCATTCTCGCTCTGCAGCGGTTCTGGGCCGAGCAGGGCTGCGTGATCCTGCAGCCCTATGACATGGAAATGGGCGCCGGCACCTTCCATCCCGCCACCACGTTGCGCGCGCTGGGTCCGAAGCCGTGGAAGGCCGCCTATGTGCAGCCGTCGCGCCGGCCGAAGGATGGCCGCTATGGCGAGAATCCGAACCGGCTGCAGCATTATTACCAGTTCCAGGTGATCATGAAGCCGTCGCCGGCCAATCTGCAGGATCTCTATCTGCAGTCGCTGAAGGCCATCGGCATCGACACCGCCTTGCATGACGTGCGCTTCGTCGAGGACGACTGGGAAAGCCCGACGCTGGGCGCCTGGGGCCTCGGCTGGGAATGCTGGTGCGACGGCATGGAAGTCTCGCAGTTCACCTACTTCCAGCAGGTCGCCGGCGTCGAATGCGCGCCGGTGGCGGGCGAACTGACTTACGGCCTCGAACGCCTGGCCATGTATGTGCAGGGTGTCGACCGCGTCTATGACCTCAACTTCAACGGCCGCGACGGCGCCGAGAAGGTGACCTATGGCGACGTCTTCCTGCAGGCCGAGCAGGAATATTCCAGGCACAATTTTGAACATGCCGACACCGCGATGCTGTTCGAGCAGTTCAAGATGGCCGAGGCCGCCTGCAAAAAGTATCTCGATGCGGGCTGGAAGAGCGACAAGCGCGACGAACATCTGATGGCGCTGCCGGCCTATGACCAGTGCATCAAGGCCAGCCATGTTTTCAATCTGCTCGATGCGCGCGGCGTGATCTCGGTCACCGAACGCCAGAGCTACATCATGCGCGTGCGCGAGCTGGCAAAAGCCTGCGGCGAAGCATGGGTGCACACCGAAGCCGGAAGCGCTGCCTGATGCCCGATCTTCTCCTCGAACTGTTTTCCGAAGAAATCCCCGCCCGCATGCAGGCCAAGGCGGCGGAAGACCTGCGCCGCATCGTTACCGACAAGCTCGTCGATGCCGGCCTCGTCTATGAAGGCGCCAAAGCCTTTGCGACGCCGCGCCGTCTCGCGCTCACCGTGCATGGCATTCCCGCCCGCCAGCCGGATCTCAAGCAGGAACGCAAGGGCCCGCGCGTCGGCGGCGCTGAAGCCGCGATCGCCGGCTTCCTTAAAGCCACCGGCCTCAATTCGCTCGATGAAGCCAAGATCCAGCGCGATCCCAAGGGCGATTTCTACATCGCGCTCACCGAAAAGCCGGGCAAGCCGGCCGTCGATGTGCTGGCCGAAATCCTGCCGATGGTGATCCGCACCTTCCCGTGGCCGAAGCAGATGCGCTGGGGCGAGGCGTCGATCAAGTCGAGCGCGCTGACCTGGGTGCGTCCGCTGCATTCCATCGTCGCCACCTTCGGCACCGAGACCGAAGAGCCGGAAGTCGTGAAGTTCGATCTCCCCGGCGTCAGCGTCGGCCAGACCACGCGCGGCCATCGCTTTCTCGCCCCCGGCGAGATCGAGGTGCGCCGCTTCGATGATTACGTCGCAAAGCTGCATCACGCAAAAGTCGTGCTCGATCCCGAGCGCCGCAAGGAGATCATCCTGGCCGATGCGCGGTCGCTGACCTTCGCGCAGGGTTTTGAGCTGGTCGAGGATGCCGCGCTGCTCGATGAAGTCTCCGGCCTGGTCGAATGGCCGGTGGTGCTGATGGGCTCGTTCGATGCGGACTTCCTGTCGATCCCCGATGAGGTGATCCGCGCCACCATCCGCGCCAACCAGAAATGCTTTGTGGTGCGCGATCCGAAGACGGGCAAGCTCACCAACAAGTTCATCCTCACGGCGAATATCGAAGCGACGGATGGCGGCGCGGCCATCATCGCCGGCAACGAACGCGTCATCCGCGCGCGCCTGTCGGACGCGAAGTTCTTCTACGAGACCGACCTGAAGACGAAGCTGGAAGAACGGCTGCCGAAATTCGATCAGATCGTGTTTCATGAGAAGCTCGGCACGCAGGCCGACCGCATCAAGCGCATCGAGCGCCTGGCTGGCGAGATCGCGCCACTGGTCGGCGCCGATCCGGCGAAGACCAAGCGCGCTGCGCAGCTCGCCAAGGCCGATTTGCTGACGGAAGTCGTTGGCGAATTTCCGGAACTGCAGGGCCTGATGGGCAAGTATTACGCGCTGGCCCATGGCGAAGACGCTGCTGTGGCTGCCGCGAGCGAAGATCACTGGAAGCCGCAGGGCGCAGGCGACAGCGTGCCGAGCGATCCGGTGAGCATCGCGGTTGGCCTCGCTGACAAGCTTGATACGCTCACCAGCTTCTGGGCGATGGACGAGAAGCCGACCGGCTCGAAGGATCCGTTTGCGTTGCGCCGTGCGGCGCTCGGTGTGATCCGCCTTGTGCTGGAAAACGACCTCCGCCTCTCGATGACCAAGGCTTCGCAGTCCGGCGTTAAAGGCTTGCTCGCTACCAGCAGAGGCAAGACGTTCACCGAGACGCAGAAGGTCCCCGCCGATCTCCTCGCCTTCTTCGCCGACCGCCTCAAAGTCCAGCTCCGCGACCAAGGCGCGCGTCACGATCTTGTCGATGCCGTGTTCGCACTCGGTGGTCAGGACGATCTGTTGATGGTGGTCCGCCGCGTCGAAGCACTCGGCAAATTCCTGGACAGCGACGACGGCAAGAACCTGCTTGCCGGCACCAAGCGCGCCTCCAACATCCTCACCATCGAGGAGAAGAAGGACAAGCGAACCTTCGACGGCGCGCCTGATGCATCGCTGTTCAAGCTCGACGAGGAGAAGGCGCTGGCCAAGGCGATTGCCGAAGTCGGGCCGGAAGCGAGCGCCGCAGTGGCGAAGGAAGACTTTGCCGGCGCCATGGCGGCCATGGCAAAACTGCGCCCGGCGGTGGATGCGTTCTTCGACAAGGTGAAGGTCAATGACGACGATGCGGCGGTGCGCGAAAATCGTCTGAAGCTGCTGAACGAGATCCGCGCCGCCACGCGCGCAGTGGCGGATTTCTCGAAGATTCAGGACTAAGGCGCCGACATTTAACTTTGAACCTCTGCGTCAGCTCGCCGCACCTACCTTGGTGAGCAAGATGGAGGTTGTCATGTCGGTATCTGTGAAGCGGTCAACGGTTGGAGCGACGTCGCTACGTGGCGTCCTCCTTCATGGTCTATGGTTCGCTGCGGCGGCACTGTTCGTGGCGATCCTGTCCCTGACGCGCGGGCTCGATATGAGTGCCGGATTCTTCTGAGCGCTTGTATTCGTGTGCGGGAAGGCCGTCTGGATGTGACGGCCTTCGGAAATATCCCGACACCTCCCGCAACATTAACGCTCCCTTAACCATCCCCTGAAAAGGTCCGGTTCCATCAACGGTTTCTTAACCGTCCCATGGAGCGCGTTTGCGCATGACTTCGGTCAATACCGGTCTCAATCCCTACGCCAATTACGGCTCGGCCTATGCCCGCGCTGCGGCGACGGCTGCGCCGTCGCTGGCCAATGCGCTCAATGCCAATGAGAGCGCGTCGTCCTCGACATCCGCTGCCACCAATCTGACGCTGTCGGATGCGGCGCGCGCGCAACTCGCGGCATCGGGCGATGCCAAAAGCATCGCCTCCGTGATCGCGGATGCCCGCACGGCGCTGGACGGTCTCTACACTGCGGCCAAGGTCAAAGGCCCGTATGATGCGAGCGGCAAGCTCACCGTCGATCTCGCATCGCTGGATCGCCGCGCGCTGTTTGCGATGTCGACCAACAATGGCGGCGGCTTCACTGCCGACGAGCAGAAGGCCGCGAGCGGCGAACTCACGCAACGCCTCAACACCGCGCTGGCGCCTGCTGCCGGCACGACAAAACTGACTGGCAATTTCGCAGGGCTCTATAAGGTCGCTGCCGATTATCTCGATGCCGCCGGGCCGGAAGAAAAAGCCACGGCGCTTTGGGCTGCGCAGCGTGATGCCGTTGCCAAGGGCGTGCAGGCGACGCAGCAGACGCCGGACAAGGCGCCGTCGGGCATCGCCAATGATCCCGTCGCGGCGTTTCTCGCACAGCCGGATACGGCGCAGCCCGTGAAGACCATCAGCGATGTTGCGAAGGCGGTGCGCGCCGCGCTTGATGCGCAGGCCAAGGCCGCTAAGGACAGCGGCAAGGGCGAGCTAGTCTATGACGCCGGCCGCAAGACCGGGCAGATGGCCGATCTCTCCGGTATCGACAATCGCTCGCTCTCGGCGATGTCGCTCAATCAGGATGGGCTGTTCTCGCAGGAAGAGAGCTTTGCCGCCAAGCAGACGCTCAACGCACGTAACCGCGCGAGCATCCTCGAAGCGCTGCAGGCAAGCCAGAAGAGCGGTGATCCCGCGCAGCTCAGTCTTGGCATTCTCAATGTCTATTCCGGCATGAGCGCGGAAGAGCGGACAGCGTCGAACTGGACGCCGGCTTTCCGCGACAATGCGGTGGCGGCGTATAAATCGACGAATAATATTCTGTCGATGCTGAAGGGCTGAGCGTAGGGCGGATTAGCGCAGCGTAATCCGCCGGCCGAATTCAAAGTTGAAGACTCCGCGGCGGATTACGGCTTCGCCTAATCCGCCCTACGGCCACGTACCCCCAAAAAGAAAAGCCCCGCCCGGCAGGGGAAACCGGGGCGGGGCTTCTTCGTCCAGTCGCTCATTTCAAAGCGCCCGAACGAATTTCGTTATCAGTCGATCACCTGCACGATGCGGCGCGAACGCGGCTCGACCAGCACCGTCTGCCCATTCACCACCGTGTAACGATACGGCGTCTGCGCCACCGACTGCGGCACGTCGTAATAGGTCACGCCCGCTTCCGGCAGCGTGGTGCCGACGGCGATCCGGTCTTCCACGGTGAAGGTCGGCACGCGCTCGCGCACCACATATTCACGGAACGCCGGTCGTTCCTGCACCGTGATTCCATCCGGATCGTTCTGGTCGACGATCACCCGATCGCCACCTGCGACGCCGACCGTCACACCCTGGGCGTGCGCGGCGAGTGGTACGGCCATGGTGCCCATCAAGGCGGCGGCTGCAATCAGTGTCTTACGCATTGTCGTCTCCTTCAGTGCAATGTCCGGCTTGCTTCGCCGGCGATGTGTCCAGCCATTGTTTGAATTCCCACCGACGGCCAATGCGGGCCACGGACGATCGTTCCGGAATTTTTGGGGACAGGGCGCCGGTTTTTGATGCATTGCAGCGATGCAACCGGGAACCCATTGATGCCCGGCGCGTCTTTATGCTGCTACTCCCCCGCGGCGCGCAGGGCGCCGAATCGCATCACAGCACCCGGAGATCCCCCCATGACCATCACGGCAGCTCACATCCAGCCGATCGTCGCGCTCATTGCTGGTGTCTTGATTCTGATCATGCCGCGCCTGCTGAACTTCATCGTCGCGATCTATCTGATCTTCATCGGCCTGGTCGGCCTCGGCGTCTTCAAGCTGCTCAAGATCGGCTAAATTACGCCACGCAATTCCGTAACAAGCTACCGGCGCCGTCGCTTGCACCACATCGCCTAAACGTGGTGTAAGGCGGTTCCTTCCCGTCTCCATCCTCTCGCCGGATCGATTGAGAACCATGGCCAAAACCGCATCGAAGTCCAAGAAGGCTGCCAAGCAGGCCGCCGCCAAGTCCAAGCCTGCAAAGGCCGCCAAGGTGGCGCCAGCCAAGAAGGCCGCACCAGCCAAGAAGGCGCCGGTCAAGGTTGCCAAGAAGACTGCTGCGAAGCCCGCGCCTAAGAAGGCGGTTGTAAAGGCGCCAGTGGCGAAGAAGGCGGTTGTAGCCAAAGCTTCTGCGAGCAAGGCTCCCGCCAAGGCTGTGGCCAAGAAGGTCGCCGCCAAGCCCGCCGATCTCGGCAAGGCCGGCAAGTGGGTCTATTCCTTCGGCGGCGGCAAGTCCGAGGGCAAGTCCGAGATGCGCAACCTGCTCGGCGGCAAGGGCGCCAATCTCGCGGAAATGGCGAATCTCGGTTTGCCGGTTCCTCCCGGCTTCACCATCCCGACCTCGGTCTGCACCTATTACTACGACAACAAGAACAGCTACCCGAAGGAGCTGAAGGCGCAGGTCGAGAAGGCGCTGGAGACCGTCGGAAAGATCACCAAGAAGACCTTTGGCGATAACAAGAACCCGCTGCTGGTCTCGGTCCGCTCCGGCGCCCGCGCCTCGATGCCGGGCATGATGGACACCGTTCTGAATCTCGGCCTCAACGACGTCACCGTCGAAGCTTTGGCCGAACTCGCCGGCGACAAGCGCTTTGCCTATGACAGCTATCGCCGCTTCATCACCATGTATTCGGATGTGGTGCTCGGCTTTGATCACCATCACTTCGAGGAAATCCTCGACACCTACAAGGACAACAAGGGCTATTCGCTCGACACCGATCTCGATGGTGACGACTGGGTGCACCTTGTCGGCAAATACAAGGAAGCCGTCGCCCGTGAGACCGGCAGCGACTTCCCGCAGGATCCGCATGCGCAGCTGTGGGGCGCCATCGGCGCCGTGTTCTCTTCCTGGATGAACCAGCGCGCGATCACCTATCGCCGCCTGCATGACATTCCGGAGAGCTGGGGCACGGCCGTCAACGTGCAGGCCATGGTGTTCGGCAATATGGGCGACACCTCGGCCACCGGCGTTGCCTTCACGCGCAATCCGTCCACCGGCGAGAGCAAGCTCTACGGCGAATTCCTGATCAATGCGCAGGGCGAGGACGTCGTTGCCGGCATCCGCACCCCGCAGGACATCACCGAGGAAGCGCGCATCGAGTCGGGCTCCGACAAGGCGTCGATGGAATCGGCGATGCCGGAAGCCTTCAAGGAGCTGACCCGCATCTACAAGCAGCTCGAGAAGCACTACCGTGACATGCAGGATCTCGAATTCACGGTCGAGCAGAACAAGCTCTGGATGCTGCAGACCCGCAACGGCAAGCGCACCGCCAAGGCCTCGATCCGCATCGCGGTCGAACTCGCCAATGAAGGCGTGATCTCGCAGAAGGATGCCATCACCCGCATCGATCCCGCGGCGCTCGACCAGCTGCTGCACCCGACCATCGATCCATCCGCCGAGCGCGACGTGATCGCCACCGGTCTGCCGGCTTCGCCGGGTGCTGCGTCAGGCGAGATCGTGTTCTCGTCGGATGAAGCCGCAAAGCTGCAGGCCGATGGCAAGAAGGTCATTCTGGTTCGCATCGAGACCTCGCCGGAAGACATTCACGGCATGCACGCCTCGGAAGGCATTCTGACCACCCGCGGCGGCATGACCTCGCATGCGGCGGTGGTCGCGCGCGGCATGGGCAAGCCCTGCGTCTCCGGCACTGGCGCCATCCGCGTCGATTACGGCCGCGGTACGATGACCATCGGCGGTCGCGTCTTCAAGGCGGGCGATATCATCACCATCGACGGCTCCACCGGTCAGGTGCTGGCCGGCCGCATGCCGATGATCGAGCCGGAATTGTCGGGCGAATTCGCCACGCTGATGGGCTGGGCCGACAAGGTTCGCAAGCTCAAGGTTCGCGTCAACGGCGACACGCCGGAAGATGCCCGCACCGCTATCAAGTATGGCGCTGAAGGCATCGGCCTGTGCCGCACCGAGCACATGTTCTTCGAAGAGACCCGCATCCGCACCGTGCGCGAGATGATCCTGGCCGAAGACGAGCAGGCCCGCCGTGCCGCATTGGCAAAACTGCTGCCGATGCAGCGCGCCGATTTCGTCGAGCTGTTCGAGATCATGCACGGCCTGCCGGTGACCATCCGCCTGCTCGATCCGCCGCTGCACGAATTCCTGCCGCACACCCAGGGCGAGATCGAGGAAGTGGCGCGCGTCATGAACGCCGATCCGCGCAAGCTGGCGGACCGTGCGCGCGAACTGTCGGAATTCAACCCGATGCTCGGCTTCCGCGGCGTGCGTCTGGCGATTGCCTATCCGGAAATCGCCGAGATGCAGGCCCGCGCGCTGTTCGAAGCGGCCATCGAAGCTGCCAAGCGCACCGGCGATGCGGTCGCTCTTGAGGTGATGGTGCCGCTGATCGTCAGCAAGGTGGAGTTCGATCTCACCAAGGCCCGCATCGACGCGACCGCTGAGGCCGTCGCGAAGGAAACCGGCGGCAAGCTCAACTACACCGTCGGCACCATGATCGAGCTGCCGCGTGCCTGTCTGCTGGCCGGCGAGATCGCCGAGACCGCGGAGTTCTTCTCCTTTGGCACCAACGATCTCACGCAGACGACGTTCGGCATCAGCCGCGACGACGCGGCGAGCTTCCTCGGCACCTATATCGCCAAGGGCATTCTCGAGATCGACCCGTTCATCTCGGTGGATCGCTCAGGCGTCGGTGAACTCGTGAAGATCGGCGTCGCCCGCGGCCGCAAGACCCGTCCGAACATCAAGGTCGGCATCTGCGGTGAACATGGTGGCGATCCCGCCTCGGTGGCGTTCTGCCATCAGATCGGTCTCGACTACGTATCGTGCTCGCCCTATCGCGTGCCGATCGCCCGTCTGGCTGCGGCGCAGGCCGCGCTGGGCAAGGAGATCGCCAGCCAGGCGTGAGCCTGTTGGTGATGTGAGTTTGAAGCGGC